>CANRDH010000020.1 GCA_947629295.1 uncultured Clostridia bacterium | reverse complement strand
CGGCGGTAATCGCCTACAATACGTCCTCTGCCATAGGTATCGGGTAGTCCCGTTATAATCTTATTATGACGAACGGACTTCATTTCCGGTGTATAAGCGTCAAATACTCCCTGATTATGAGTTGTTACATATTCATTGAATATCTTATGAAGCTCAGGGTCAGGTGTATAGCCGTATGCCTCACAGGCCTGCTCCGCCATTTTGATTCCGCCGAAAGGCATAAATGCTCTTTTCAGCGGCTTATCCGTCTGAATACCGACAATCTTTTCAAGCGTTTTGTCATCCTCACAGATATAGCCTGCGCCATAAGCCGTAAGTCCGGATACAACCTTTGTTTCCATATCAAGGACTCCGCCCTTCGCACGCTCCTCCTTCTGAAGCTTCTGAACTATTCCCCAAAGCTTATCGGTAGCCTCTGTCGGTCCCTCAAGAAAGGATTCGTCTCCGTCGTAAGGACGATAGTTTTTCTGTATAAAATCCCTTACGTTTATTTCTTTTTTCCAAATTCTTCCCTCAAAGCCTTCCCAGGCTTCAATATTTTCCTTAAGCATTAGCTGAGACCCCTCTCTTGTATTTAACATATTATCATCATGATAATACATATAAAATTAATATTTATTATTACTTTATTTAATATATAGCATATAGCTGTTTTATACTTTTGTCAACACTTTAAAACAGCTAAAATATATTCTTGTTTAAAACAAACAAAAAAACCAGTTTGATACATTTAACTTTATGTATATATTTACAACTGACTTTTTACAAAAAACTACATATTGTATCCGGTGGTGTAAATTATAATATCTGTTGTGGTTTCAAAAATAAAAAAACTTCCAGCTGAATATTGATTTTTTGAGAAAATATTTCTTATTCACAATCACGGGTATAATTATTCATAATAAATTTGACAAATTACGGTTTCTTTGATAAAATGAATAGGTTAAATACAGATAATCGGGATTGAGGAAAGAATATGACACAGGAAAATAAGAGAAGCTTTGATGAACTTTGCCTTTCGGATGAGATAAAAAAGGCTATTGACGCCATGGGCTTTGAAACACCGACCGCAATACAGGCAAAGGCAATACCCATGGTTCGTTTGGGAATTGATGTTATAGGCCGCTCACAGACCGGCACGGGCAAAACCATGGCATTTGCCATACCCGCTATAGAAATGATAAGGAATATAGAGGATAAATCCAAAGCGCTTGTATTGATTATGCTCCCAACAAGAGAGCTTGCAATGCAGTGCTGCGGAGAAATAAGAAAGCTTACCAAATACTGCGAGGGTATACGTCCTGTCGAAATATATGGCGGCGCACCTATGGATAAGCAGATTGCAAGGCTTAAAAGAGCGAATATTATCGTCGGGACTCCGGGGAGAATAATGGACCACATCAGAAGAAGAACTCTTAAGCTTGACAATATAAAGCTTGCCGTTCTTGATGAGGCAGACGAAATGCTGAGCATGGGCTTTAAAGAGGATATGGAAACCATTCTCCGTGAAACCCCCGAAAATAGACAGACTGTTCTTTTTTCCGCTACCATGCCGCCCTCTGTTATGTCCATAACGCAGGAATTTCAGAAAAACCCTGTTGTTATTGAAACAGACAGCCGCAAGCTTACACTTGATAACATAAAACAGCTTTATGTTGATGTTCCCATGGGAAGAAAAACGGATGCTCTGAAGCTGCTGCTGTATTATTATTCACCTACCCTTTGTATAATATTCTGTAATACGAAGAAAATGGCGGAGGAGCTTGCTGTAGAACTTAATAAGGAAGGCTTTGATGCTGACGCACTGCACGGCGACCTTAAACAGTCGCAGCGGACAGCAATCATGGACAGATTCAGGAACGGCTCCGTTTCCATACTTGTAGCTACGGATGTTGCTGCAAGAGGAATTGACGTTAATGATGTGGAATATGTATTCAATTATGATATTCCGCAAAATAACGAATACTATGTTCACAGAATAGGCAGAACGGGACGCGTCGGAAAGGAAGGAACCTCCGTTACCCTATGCAGCGGCAGGCGGCAGGTATATTCCCTTATGGATATTGTCCGTAACACCAAAAGCAAAATAACGGAAATCCCTGTTCCCTCAGGCGAGGATATTAATAACCGTATTGCCGAAAAAAATATTTCCGATATTTCCTCTGTACTTGACGAACCTATCCATGACAGATACAGGGATATGGTAAACAGCCTGCTTTCACAGGGATATTCCCTTTTTGATGTCGCAGCGGCTGCACTTCAAAAATGTTTTTCCGGAAAGGAAATAAAAGTCAGGGATATTGAAACCGACAGAAAACGCAAATCAAGAGGCGGCATTACCGACTTCAGCAAGATCATGCTCAATATAGGCAGGGCGAGCCGTATAGCACCAAATCATATTGTAGGCTGCATAACAGAAAAAAGCCTTTTAAGCGGCGGTGATATCGGAAAAATAGAGATATATGACGATTACTCGATTGTAGCTGTACCGACTGATTCGGTAGATGAGGTACTTGACAGAATGTACGGGGCGAAGGTCTGCGGAAAGCCAATTAAAGCAGTATTGTATGAGGAAATGTCAAGACAGAGAGGTCATCGCGGTAACAGACAGGATAATTATAATAACAAAAAAAGGAGCATAAGGGGCAAAAACGACAGCAAAAGGAAAAATGCCGAAAAATCCTATAAAAGGGCATCAAAACGGCATGGATAATTTTTGGAGGCATATTTATGAAAAAGCTTATGACAGTCGCTGTATTCATATTATTCATAACAGGCGTCTTTGGATGCACTCAGCAGAAATCAGAGGACACCTCCGTGCCGGGAGCGGCATCTGTAATGTCATCAGCAGAGAGCTCTGAGGAAATCATTGAAATAAGCGTCCCTCAGCCAAGCGATGAGGAAATTTCTCTTCCGGACGGCGTTATAGAGGACAAAAACGGATATTTGAAATACACAAGCAGTACCGGAGCTGTTTCGGCGGTATTTCCCGAAGATTTTTCGGTACTTTGCACGGAATATAATCCTGCGGACGGAATATATCTTCAGAATTCCGACGGTACTGCTACATTACAGATTGAAGCAGTGAAAAATGAAGGTATAGACAGAGAATCCTTTGTCGGCTATCTTAAAGAAAAATATCCCAAAGCAGAAGTTTTTGTAAACGATTCAAAGAATATAATATGCAAATCCTCCATAACAGACAGTTCGGGAAATAAATCGCTATGTTATATGAGGGCAATTATTACCGACAAGGGCTATAATGAAGCAATCCTATACTTCAAAGAAAGTGAAACAAAAAAATATGATTCGGTTTTCAATAAGATAACAGTAGCATAATTCTGATTTTATATACCGATACCCCCGCACGAAACGGTTCATGACAGAGCCGGAACAGTGCGGGGGTTTAGCTATTCTATATGCTGTTTTTTTCCAGTGACTTCAAAAAATTCGTAAAATACTCAGGCAAATCCGTTGACAGTTCTATTATTTCCCCGGTTCTCGGATGTGTGAATGAGATATAATAAGCGTGCAGACATTGCCCTGATAATGATTTAATAACCTTCCCGGGCCCGTAAACAGGGTCACCTGCAACCGGATGTCCTATATGTGCCATATGCACACGTATCTGATGTGTTCTTCCGGTTTCAAGAATAAGCTCAAGATGAGTGAAGCCTGTATATCTGCCCAATACCCTATAGTGGGTTAGCGCATTTTTGGAGTTTTTTTCCGTGACAGTCATTTTTTTGCGCTCAACGGGATGTCTGCCAATGGGCGCATTTATCACGCCCTCGTCATTTTTGAAATTCCCGTAAACCACAGCCTGATATTTTCTTGTAAAGCTATGAGCCTTTATCTGCTCGGCAAGCAGACGGTGAGAAAAATCATTTTTTGCCACAATCAAAAGACCGCTTGTGTCCTTATCTATCCTATGAACAATACCGGGACGAAGCACTCCGTTTATTCCGGAAAGACTTCCCTTACAATGATAAAGCAATGCGTTTACAAGAGTACCCGTATAATTTCCCACCGCAGGATGAACAACCATATTCTTTGGTTTATTCACTACCAGCAAATCATCGTCCTCATACACAATGTCAAGCGGGATATTCTCCGGCAGAGCCTGCGGTAAAACAGGTTCGGGTACTGTCATAACAATACAGTCTCCCGCTTTCAGCTTATAATTCTTAGCGGGCAGTTTGCCATTTACCGATACAAAGCCGTCAGAAATAAGCTTTGCGGCAGCCGATCTTGAAAGCTCCTCCTCCGCCGCCGCAATATAGCTGTCTATCCTCTCTCCACTATTTTCATCACTGACCACATAGCTTTTTTCATTCATTTTCTTCTTCCCCGTTATCATCGCTGTCATTTTTCTTTTTAGATATTTCAGGTGAAAAAAGTATACAAATCATAAACAATACAGCACCTATCGTTACACAATAGTCTGCAAAATTGCATACCGGAGGAAAAAATGAAACAGAAAGATAATCTATAACAAAGCCTCTGAATATCCTGTCTATAAGGTTACCCACACCGCCGCCTAAAATCAAAGCGACGGAAGTGTAAAAAAGCTTACCCTTAAATTTTTTCTTTATGAGAAGATATAAGAAAACCCCGATAAGCGCTCCTGTGATCATGCAAAATATTATAGTCCCGTTTTGAAAAATACCGAATGCGGCGCCCCTGTTTTCCGTATAAACAAGTGAAAACAGATTTTCAATTACTGCTATCCTCCCCGCGGGGCTCATATTTGCATATATGAAATATTTTATTATCTGGTCAACAGCAGCAATAAGTACTGCGGCAATAAGCACTACAGCCACGGCCATAGCTTCTCCTCCCCTCCTACAACTAAGCGGTGCATCCGCAGATACACCGCTTATTGCAATTATTTTTTTGTAATATTAACCGTTCATAGCTTCAATAACGCCCGCACAACGGCTGCAAAGTGTGGGATGATTGCAATTTTTTCCGACTGTATTGCTAAAAATCCAGCAGCGTTCGCATTTCTCTCCCTCTGCTTCACTTATCTCAACCTCAAGTCCTTCATTATCGGAATTGACAATTTCAACGGCAGATACGATAAATGCAGCGGCAAGCTCCTGCTCAACGGATTTAAGGAAGTCATACTGCTCTCCGCAGCATTTCAAAACGACCTTAGCCTCGAGTGAGGAACGAAGCTTCTTGCCCTTTATCTCAACTTCAAGCGCTTTCTTTACGGTATCCCTTGTTTCATGTATTCTGTCCCACATTAAGGTAAAGCCTTCGTCAAATTCAACCCCCGTAAGCTCAGGCATATCATTGAAAAGTACATTTTCCGGATTTGCTGAGCTGTCATGAGGCATATACTGCCATATTTCGTCAGCCGTGAATACAAGTATCGGAGATATGAGCCTTGCCATTGCGTCAAGAATTGTATAAATAGCGGTCTGTGCCGCACGGCGTTCTTCTCCGTCAGCCTTTTCTGTATAAAGTCTGTCCTTAAGAACGTCAAAATAGAAATTACTCATATCCACAACGCAGAAATTATGGATTGCCTGATATACTATATGAAAATCATAGGTATCATATCCGTGTCTTACCTTCTTATTAAGCTCATCAAGCTTCATAAGTGCCCATTTGTCGATAGGCATAAGCTTATACTTAGAAACACAATCATTATCAGGATTAAAGTCACTTATATTTCCTAAAATATATCTGGCAGTATTTCTAATTTTTCTATAAGCCTCACTGAGCTGAGCAAGGATTTCATTTGAAATTCTTACATCTGCGTGATAATCGCTTGAAGCTACCCACAATCTAAGAATATCGGCACCGTATTTATTGATTATCTCAGCGGGAGTAACTCCGTTTCCTGCCGACTTGGACATCTTCTTTTTCTCCATATCGACAACCCAACCGTGAGTTACGACCGATTTATACGGAGCCTTGCCCATAACAGCAACTGATGTAAGAAGTGACGACTGGAACCAGCCTCTGTACTGATCCGCACCCTCAAGATAAAGGTCGGCAGGGTGCTTAAGATACGGGCGCATCTGACAAACCGCTGCATGAGAAACTCCCGAATCAAACCATACATCCATAATATCCTTTTCCTTGTCAAACTCGCCTGCGCCGCATTTCGGGCATACGAGTCCTTCAGGAACAAGCTCGGAGGCATCCTTTTCATACCAAACATCAGAGCCGTACTTTCCGAACAATTCGGATATATGAAGCATAACAGACTTATCGAGAATAGGCTCGCCGCAGTCCTTACAGAAGAATATCGGAATCGGAACGCCCCATTTTCTCTGACGTGAGATACACCAATCCTTTCTTTCACGGATCATGGCTGTAATTCTGTCCTCACCCCATGCAGGCACCCATTCAATATTCTTTATCTCATTTACGGCGTCCTCTTTAATATCATCAACGGAGCAGAACCACTGCTTTGTAGCCCTGAAAAGTACAGGCTTTTTACATCTCCAGCAATGGGGATATTGGTGGATTATTTTCTTAAGCGCAAACAGAGCGCCTGTTTTTTCGAGATATTCGGCAATAGGCTTATTGGCATCATCCGTAAGCAGACCTGCAAACATTCCTGCCTCTTCCGTAAGTCTTCCCTGTGCGTCAACCGGAACTACCATCGGCAGCTCCTCATAATTCCTGCACACGTTATAGTCGTCGACGCCGTGACCCGGAGCCGTATGAACGCAGCCTGTACCGCTTTCAAGCGTTACATGGTCTCCTACAATAACGAGAGATGTTCTGTCAATAAACGGATGAGCTGTTTTCATATATTCAAGCTCAGAGCCCTTGATTGTTCCGATAACCTCATAATTACCCTTATCGGCCGCCTCCATAGCCGTCGCATAGAGTTCCTCAGCCATTACATAATATTCACCGTCACATTTAATCAGGCTGTAATTAAAGCGGGGACCTACGCAGATAGCAACATTCGCAGGAAGCGTCCATGTTGTCGTTGTCCATATTACAAAATAGGTATTCTTGATATCCGCACCCATAGCAGCAAGCTTACCCATATCATCGGTAACCCTGAATTTTACATAAATGGAATGGCACGGATCCTCGGCATATTCAATTTCAGCCTCGGCAAGCGCAGTCTGACAGTCAGGACACCAATAAACAGGCTTAAGTCCTCTGTAAATATACCCCTTATCAGCCATCTCCGCAAAAATCTCTATTTGCTTGGCTTCGAAATCATGCGTAAGTGTGATATAAGGATTATCCCATTCACCTATTCCTCCAAGACGCTTGAACTGTTCACGCTGGTTATCAACATATGTCATTGCAAATTCACGGCATATTTTACGAAGTTCAACATCGGATATAGCGTCACTGTTGCTGACCCCCGCCTTTTTTCTTGCCTTGAGCTCAGTCGGCAGTCCGTGGGTATCCCAACCGGGAACATAAGGGGATTTGAAGCCCGTCATATTTCTGTATCTGACTATTATATCTTTAAGTGTTTTATTCATGGCATGACCGAGGTGTATATCACCGTTTGCATACGGTGGGCCGTCATGAAGAACATAAAGCGGCTTCCCCTCGTTAAGCTCCATAAGCTTTTCATAAGCGTTATTATCCTGCCAGCGCTTAAGCGTTACCGGCTCAGACTGCGGAAGTCCTGCCCTCATGGGGAAATCAGTCTTCGGCAGATTAAGTGTCTTATTATAATCCTGCGGCATTTGTTAATTCTCTCCTCTTGCTGATGAAATATTGTTACAATCCAAAATCCGACACACTTGTGTCGGAAAGGAAAGCTCTTGCTTAATTTTTCTTTTTATCCGTATCATTTTCACTGTTTTTATTAGCACCGGATCCTACAGCTTTATCTGTGTTGCCGGAACCGGAAATATTTATCGGTTGGCGTTTATTAGATTTGTCCTCGGCTTCGTCCTTCTGTGGAGCATTAGTTTCCTCAGTGACATCTGTTTCAGAACCGGAATATACAACCTCAACGTCTGACTGATTCTCTTCAGGACTTTGCTCTTCATCGGCGGCAATATTACAACTTGAAACAGGGTCGGGCTTATTACCCTTCATAGCAGGATAATTATCCTCAAGCTCCTTCTGATATTTCTTGAAGTCCTCGCCCTTTGCCATGGAATTTATAACGCTGAGGTGATTTTTATAGGCCCTCAAAAGAGAATTGCGGAAATTATTTGCCTCACCCATAAGCTTTATTATATTCTTCTTCTGAGCTTCGAGTATTCTGTTATTTTCCTCAATTTTTTCAGCCGATTCCCGGATAGCCGTATTCATCTTTTCCTCGATTTTTGCGTCGGTTTCGGCATTGAGCTTTTCAGAGCGCTCCTTAGCGTCGTTGAGAAGCCTTTCCGCCTCCTCCTTGGATTCCGAAAGCTGTTTATCGGATTTCTCCGTTGCCTCCATTACAATCTGCTTAGCAGTCATCTGGGCCGTAACCAGAGCACTTTGAACGCTGTCTTCTTTTTCCTTGTATTCCTGAACTGTTTTATCCAGTGATTCAATCCGGCTTTCAAGTTCTCTGTTCTGATTTTCAAGTGCCTTGACCTTTTTTATCACCTTATCCACAAAGCTGTTAACCTCGTCGATCTTATAGCCTCCGAGTCCCGACTTATGAAAGGTAATATTTTCTATTTCTTCTAACGTAAGCATTTTATTACCCTTTCTACATCAATGTACAGAAAATATTCAACTGAAATCAGAAGTATACATTATCACTTCCAACCTCATCCATAGCGTCCTGACCGGAAAGAATGACATTACTCGGCATAATAATGAACGTATCCTCAGCTACCTTTTTGACGCTGCCGTTCTGAGCATATGCAACTCCGCCGAGAAAATCAATTATTCTTTTGGAAACATCCTTATTTGTGTCCTCAACATTAAGAATTACAGTATTCCTTTTAATAAGCTCATCAGCCATATCCTTTACAGTCGGGTCGAATGCCTCAGGCTTAAAAAGCACAAACTGAACATTCACACCTTCGCGCATATTTATAACATTGTCCGAACTGTCATCCTGCTCCGATTCATTCTCATAATCATACTCGGGATCCGATTGTTCTTCATCCTCGACTGTTTCGGTATCATCATAGTAATCGTCGTAGGTGTCCTCCTCCTCAGGCTGTCTGAGTATACTTTTGAACTTACCCATAAATTTGCTGGCCATTTTATTTTCCTCCTTATATTATCTGTATATTCTGGCACCAAAAAGCCGTGAGCCGATTCTAATCATATTGGCACCGCACAGTATGGCTTCCTGATAATCGTCGGACATCCCCATTGAAAGAAAGTCCATACTTACATTATCCGATTTTTTTGATGAAATGTCAATAAATAGTTTGTACATATTATCAAAAAATTTTGAAATTTCTTGTTTATCGTCACAAATTGGCGGTACAGACATCAGACCTTTGACTTTTATGTTCTCTAAACGACTTATTTCTTCAATAAGCTCGTATAAATTCTCAGTAAGGACTCCCGATTTGTTTTCCTCTCTGCCAATATTTACCTCAATAAGTATATCGGTAGATACACAATTTTTGACAGAGAGTCTTGATATTTCCTTTGCAAGCCGGATACTGTCCACAGACTGAATCATTGAAACCTTTCCGACTATCTGCCTAACCTTATTGGTCTGCAAATGACCTATGAAATGAAGCTCAGTATTATCAAGGTCGTATTCATCGTATTTTGACAGAAGCTCCTGCACCTTATTCTCACCAATTTTTTTAAGTCCGAGTGAAATCGCATAATTGATAAGCTCAGGCTCCACTGTTTTTGTTGCCGCAAGAAAGCTTATATCCTCTGCCTTTCTTCCGCTTTTCTCTGCGGCTCTTGCAATGTTTTCGGTTATTTCAATGTAATTTTCTCTTATACTGTCATATATCATTCTTTTCTCAGCTGACAATTCTTCCGTCATAAAGGTTTGCTCCTTCCACTACTACCTCATCATATGCCTTAAGCACTCCGTATTCATCTGTTAAAAGTTCCTCGTCATCAGGCGTGATTTTTGATATCACAAAATCATCCCCGACATACATCTCAACTATTTGCTTGAACTGCAATTCATTTCCGATAAGCACGTAAACGCCCTCCACGGTTTTGGTTTCTGTCTTCTCCTTGCCGTTTTCATCCTTAACCGTTTCCGTAACCTGCCTTTGGTGAACAGCATTTTTGGGGACATACACTCCCTTATATGTATTGATTACAATGGAAATATCGTCCCGTCTTATTCTTGACATTTCCGAATTCATATAATCTCCGCGCAGAATAACGATGGCGTCCGAGGTCTTTGATTTCTGATTTACGGAATAAACCTCCACATCTATGTTAGTACTGTTGACGGTCGGTATATCCACACTGAGTTTATTTGATGTCTTAATTTTAAGCGCATCGTCGTCACTGACCTCACAAGCAATATACCAGTAAACTCCCTCAATGGTTTTTCCGATAACGCTGTTGTCGACCTTGCCCGGTTTTAGCTTTTCATCCGACAAATCTCCAGGCATTATCCTTTCAAGCTCCTCTGTTACGTATACGCCTTCATATCCGTCAGCATAGCTGACAAAATATCCTGAAGCCGGCGAATTTATCTGCTTACCCTTAATACTTGATTCAGACTTTTTAAGCTCATCTATCCTGCCTTGCAGTTCATTTATCTTATCTGTGAACTTATCCACCTTACCTGTTACGATTTGTCTTTCATTTATATCATACAGTATATCATCAATGTTTTTATTTGCCTCTGTCAAATCTCCATTCATAGCATTGACATTAATCTCTGAAAGGTGTGTATTTATATTTTTATCAATATCGTCGGGCGATGCGGAAATCGTTTTCGACGAATCATTAAGCTGTTTCAATGCCGTAACTTGTGCTTCAAGCTTATCTATAATCTTTTTGTCAGCCGCAATATCCTCATTGGAATAAATATCGGCAACCGCTTCATTTTTTCCTATTTTGCCGCCGTCATTAATCCTATATGATATAAAGCCTTTTTCATTACTTTTTATCTGTTGTTCGTCACGAATAAAATACCCCGAAACCGAAATTGAATCGGAAACTGTCATAACATTTGCTGTCTGTGTTTTTATCTGCGCAAAATTAGATTTTATTATAACCGATACAATATAGGCTATAAGCAGAAGTGTAATAATTGCAACGGCAACCTTTTTAATTATCACGGTTTTATCCTTATCCATCTTTTTCCCTCAAATCAATACAGCTTAGTATATATTTTACCACTTTTTTCAAATTATGTAAACATATAATTATTTCATTTCAAAAATTCTCTTAGACTCCTCAAATACGTCCTCACATTTGTCAGCTTCTATCCAATTAATATACCTATCCCGTGCGAACCATGTAAGCTGTCTTTTTGCATAGTGCCTTGTTGCCTGCTTGAGACTTTCCACTGCTTTATCCAATGATACCGCTCCGTCAAGATACTGCTTAAGCTCTTTATATCCTATTGCGGCAGAAGCGGTATTTCCTGCATTTGTGCCGTAAAACTTCCTTGCTTCCTCAACAAGTCCTCTCTCAAGCATTAAATCCACTCTTTTATTTATCCTGTCATACAGCTTTTGTCTGTCGGAATATGTAAGACCAATAACGGTAAAATCATAGGGAGAGGGTATAAGCCTCGAGCGTCTTATATGTTCACTCATTGTAACTCCGGTCGTCTTGTATATTTCTATCGCACGGACAATTCTTTTGGCATTTTGCGGTACAAGCGAAGAAGCCGTTTCGGGGTCAAAGCCTGCAAGATATTCGAGCAGCCTTTCTCCGCCCTTTTCCTCATACTGTCGGTTGAGCTCATCTCTGAGCTTGATATCAATTTTTTCATCCGGAAATTTTATATTTTCAAGAAATGAGCGAACATAAAGTCCTGTTCCGCCGCACAGCACAGGAAGCTTTCCCCTGCCGCTGATATCGGCGGCAGTCTCGTGTGCAAGCCTGACATAATCGGATACCGAAAATTCCTCGCTCGGCTCAAGAAAATCCATAAGATGATGTGCGACGCCCTGTTTTTCTTCCCCTGTAGGTTTTGCGGTAGCAATATCCATTCCCTTATATATCTGCATGGAATCTGCGGAAATAATTTCACCGCCGTAATGCAGTGCAAGACGAACCGCAAGCTCGGTTTTTCCCGACGCGGTAGGACCCACAACCGCAAGAAGCCTTATTTTGTCAACATTCATTATATCCTATCGCCCTCGATTACAAGTTTTAATGCGTCAACTGCTGTTTTTATCGCAGTGTCTGTGCTGTCACGTCCGGCATTGTGAGGAACTGATTTTCCCTGATTCCACATTACATGAAGAACACAGCCCATCTTTATTTTCCTTACAGCCGCTACGGTAAACAGAGCTGCTGTTTCCATTTCGGAAGCAAGAACATTCAGCCTTTTCCACGCTTCCCATTTATTCTTAAGTTCATATGAAACAGGCATACTATCGGGGTTATGCTGACCGTAAAAGGAATCCTTGCTCTGTACAACACCCGTATGATATACCGTACCGTTTTTTCTTGCCGCCTCGACAAGCGCGCAAATCATATCGAAATCGGCACAGGCAGGATATTCGGCGGGGGCATATTCCTTGGATGTGCCCTCCATACGAATTGCAGCAGTAGGTATAACAATATCACCGCCGAAAACCTCATCGCTTATCCCTCCGCACGTTCCTATACGAACCGCTGTTTTTACACCTATCAGCGAAAGCTCCTCAAGCGCAATGGCGGCAGAGGGTCCGCCTATTCCGGTGGATGTGATTATAACATCTTCATCGTTTATTTTTCCGACTACAGATTTGAATTCCCTGTTTTGTGCAATAAAATGCGGAGAATCTATATACCCCGCTATTTTATCCACCCTTCCCGGATCTCCCGGTAGGATCGCATAGCGTATATTTGTTTCTGCCGGTATATTAAGATGCATAAGCAGTTTCTCATTCAAAATAATCACTCTTTCTTATATCAGAACATATCCTTGCGTTTAAGTATAAGATACAATATCAGCATAAGTGCCGCGGACAGTACAAGAGGAAACCACCAGAACCTGTCAAACGGCAGCCCTCCGATTATATTCATACCGTACATACCCGTTATTACGGTAGGGACGGATACCAAAAGCGTAAGTGAAGCCTGAATTTTCATTACAACATTAAGGTTATTTGAAATTATTGAAGCAAACACGTCTATGGTTCCGTTAAGAATATTAAGATAAAGTGCAGCCATATCGACAGCCTGTTTTATCTCAATAAGCACATCCTCAAGCAGATCCTGGTCATCCTCATAAAGCTTTATATATCTGCCTCTCATAATTTTTTCCAATGCAACCTCGTCTGCCTTAAGTGAGGATGAAAAATATACAAGAGACTTTTCAACATCAAGAAGCTGATTAAGCTCCTTATTTTTGGTGGAACGGCGGAGATTTCTCTCAATACGGTTGCTTATCATATCTATCTGTTTGAGGTATTGCAAATATTTTGTAGCCATTCTAAGCATAATATGCAAAACAAAACGGGTTTTATAATGCGTCATCACATTACGTACAACACCCTCGGAAAATTCTGTAAGTATAGTACTTTCCTTAACAGAAACTGTTATAACATTATTCTGTGTAATCATTATGCCGACTGGCATTGTGGAATAAGATATACTTCCCGACGCTTTCTCTACAACAGGAACATCCATAATGATAAGTGTTGTATCTTCCTCATTATCTATATGTGCCGACTCTTCCTCATCAAGCGCCGAGCGAAGGAGCTCGGGAGGAATATTGAAAAAATCAAGAAGATACTGAACCTCATCGTCCTCGGGTGCCGTGCAGTTTACCCAGCAGCCGATCTCATATTCGTCAATTTTTTCGATTCTGCCGTTGACGGTTTTATAATAATTTATCATGCAGCTCGTCCTTTCCGTATGCGGGGCACAGCGGCAATGCACAATGCTCCCTATTTATAAAAATTAATAAAAATCGACCGTAAGGGTCTGTACTCATACATTACCACCTCCGTAACGGGTAAAGCTGACATAAAAGCCTATTATAATTATAAACATTCCAAGCCCTTTTATCAAGAGTAAATTTAATATCACATCCATAATTTTATCAAGTTCTGCTTTAAGCAAGCTGTTTCACCGCCAACTCACAGATCGGAACATCCTTTTGTGGATACATTTTAAATTATCTGACAAAAAAACGTATCTGATTGAAAATTTATTTTCGAACAGATACGTTTTATTTTGATTACTTAACCGTAAATTCCAAGGTATTGCTCAGCTTTACATATCCGCTGCTGCCGTCATCATTATCTCTCCAGCCTTCAAGATGTATGGTATATTTTCCTCCTCTACCGGCGTCAATCTTTTCTATTATGTCCATGGGAAATACGGTTTCATTTGCCGCATTTCTGTTGAGTACCACTTTTCCGTTTTCATCAGTAATTACCCAACTAATATTATCATATTCATTGTCTAATACACTTCTGCTTATATTTCCCTCTTCGTCCATTTTAAGCGTATATACCGTTTCATCCGAATATAATGCTTTTATTTTATCCTGAGAACAGTAATACGGGAAATTCTCTCCGTTTACGTTTACATTGTTTTCACAGTTTACATAACTTCCGCCCGAGCCCCAACCGACAAAGGCACCCGAAACGTCCTCTCTTCCATATACCTGACCGCTTGCTTTGACATTCGTGAAGCTCTTATCGCCATTACACTGTCCGCTGAAAATACCGACAGATTCTTCCCCGGAAATATAAGCATGATCTACCGTTATATCGCTTACGGAAATACCGCTTACATATCCGGTAATGCCGACATCCGATTCATGTGTTGCAATAACAAGATTGCTTAATGTATGGTTCTGTCCGTAAATGCTTATAAAAAGATTAGTAAAGTTTTTCCAGCCTATTGGCGCCCATTTATATCCGGAAAGATCTATGTCGTTTTCAAAGTAAATACTTAACCAACTTTCTCCGTCTGCAACAGCATTTGCGTAGTACACA
This sequence comes from uncultured Clostridia bacterium, assembly GCA_947629295.1. GTDB lineage: Bacteria > Bacillota > Clostridia > Oscillospirales > Acutalibacteraceae > UBA1213. The sequence goes on along the minus strand of CANRDH010000020.1, from coordinate 602 downwards.
ACGCTTGCAAGCTCCTGCGGCGTTGATACATGGAAATTCGGCGCATTTTCTACCGCCCACTCTTTGTCCGCCAATTTCATTATATCCCCCGTATATACCTCACGCTCCCAGTCGGACTTATATGCTGTAACATCCTTTTCATAGGCATATTCCGACACATCAAACTGCATTGCTTTTCCGTATTCGTAGATATCGACAAGTATGTAATAGCCGTCACCCATAAGATTAAATGTTACAGTATTGCTTTCCGTATCAACCTCGGCACTCTTTATCAAATCAAAATCATCCACTTCCTCCGGATAATGCAGTGCCATGATATTCTTTTCGGGTACACCCCTTAGTTCATTCTCATCATAACAAAGTCTGAGGGTCGGCTCCTTAAGATTCTCAGAACCGGTTATTTCAATCGGTGCACCGATTATCCCCACCGTATTGCTTACCATAACGTGTCCGGGGTATGACGGATAGATCTTGCAAAGCTTATTTATATCTCCGTCACAAATTGCAGATAATGTAAATTCGGTTATCTCAGGTTTTTCTTTAACATCAACCGCATCTTCAATGAACTGACGTCCTTCTGTTCCGGTTTTTTCGCCGGCCGT
>CANRDH010000019.1 GCA_947629295.1 uncultured Clostridia bacterium | reverse complement strand
CCAAACCGTAAATATTCAATAAACAAAATATTATATTTCTTATATATTCTTCAGTATTTCTTAACGCAGCATTGCTTTTAAATCATTTACAAGTAATATTTACACAAAGTCAGAAAATTTTTAAAAAAAGGGGCTGTCGTGTAAAGCTCCATAAGCTTAGCCGACAACCCCTAATATCCTTCAATTATTAATTTTCAGGCTCAAGAAGTCCATATGTTCCGTTCTTACGCTTATATACAACATTTATCTCGCCTGATTTTGCATTCCTGAACATAAAAAACTCATGCCCTATCATATTCATCTGAAGAATGGCTTCCTCAATACTAAGAGGTTTAACAGAGAACGTCTTTGTACGTACAACATTGTAATCCTCCTCTTCGAGAGAATAATCGTCCTCGTCGGCAGTCATTTCCTCCGCAAAATATTTGCTTATGGATTCAGGCTTAAACTTCTTGCTCAGCTTTGTTTTATTCTTCCTTATCTGTCCTCCCAATATATCAACAACAGCGTCAAGGGCGTCATTCATTTCAAGAGCAGTACTTTCCGCCCTGAGCAGCATCCCGTTATCTCTGATCGTAACCTCAACAGTCTGTCGGTTCTTTTCAAGAGTAACTGTTACGGCAGCCTCCGCATCCTCACCGAAAATCTTTTCAAACTTTCCGAGTTTCTTATAAACTCTTTCCTTAAAGTTATCCCTGAGGTTCACTTTTCTTCCGATAATGTTATACTTCATAAGGCAATCCTCCTTCAATTTAGATATCTCATCCTTGAGATCATCTATATTATAACACTATTAAACAAAAATTGGAATACTTTTTTGAAAATTTTATGAAAGTTTATGCATAAATTAATATACCATTATACCGTTTATAATCACAGCTTCGGGTTTTTTTGTTATATCAAACGGCTCTCCGTCGAAAATTACAAAATCAGCGTCCTTCCCTACCTCGACAGAGCCTACCCTATCCTGTATTCCGCATATTTCCGCTGCGGTACGGGTTATTGAGCTGAGTGCGGAGGTTTTGTCCATTCCCTCTCTTACGGCAACAGCGGCGCAAAGGGTAAGGTATTGTATCGGAGTTTCGGGGTGGTCGGTTATTATTGCCGTCGGTATTCCGCTTTCGTCAATAATACCGGGAGACATCGGTGTAAGAGCTTTGAGCTCAGGCTTACTTCTGTCCGTCATAAACGGCCCGGACAATACCCCGACGCATTTATCTTTCAGCTCGCCGCATATGAGATGTCCCTCTGTTCCATGTACGATTACGCATTTAATGCCAAATTCCTCGCATAACCTGACAGCCGTAAAAATATCATCCGCCCTGTGGGCATGAAAGTGTGCCGATATTTCACCGCTAAAAAGACGACAGAGCGACTCTGAGCCCTCATCATATTCCGGAGGGTCGTTATTCTCAGAATCACTCATATATTTATTTTTATCATTATAATATTTTTCTGCTTTTTTCAGTGTTTCACGTATAACCGCAGCTATCGCCATTCGTGTTATCGGCATACGCTCCTTGTCGTTATATACGGATTTCGGATTTTCACCCAACGAAAATTTAATCCCTGCGGGAGCCTTCACTATCATATTATCTATTCTTTTTCCGAAGGTTTTGATCGCAGCGATCTGCCCTGCGACAGGGTTTGTACTTCCGGGACTTATCAAAACGGTTGTAATGCCCGCCCTACGTGCCTCATAAAAATAACCGTCAAGCGGGTTTGCTCCGTCAACGGCTCTCATCTGGGGAGTTACGGGTTCGGTACTTTCGTTTCCGTCATCGCCCTCAAAGCATAAAGAATCCTCAAACATTCCGAGGTGCGTATGTGCGTCTATGAACCCCGGATACAGATTTTTGCCCTCCGCGTCAAATACATCACCGTCGTCCTCTATTGTGCACGGCATTGTACCGATTTCGGTTATCTTTGCATTTTCCGTCTTTATATATCCGTTTTGCACAACGGTATTATTGTCATCCATTGTATAAATATTTGCATTAATAATTATCATCCGAATATCCCTCACGGTCATGCCGCCGAGCCGGCGCCGTCAATCCACATTTAATTTGCTCAAACAACAAAGCGACAGGTTTGTTATTCTGCGCTTGCGGAGCGGCTCGAAGAACCGCTCACGATACTTTCTTATTGAATATTAATTTTTTTGCGAATTGCTTCTCCTTGAGTAACCGTTTCGTCTGGTCTCGGTTTTCTTCAAGTCCGACATTTTTTCATCACTCGCCTGCTTGAACTTTGAAAGCATATCTTCAAAGCTTGAGTTCTCGCTCTTCTTTGATTGCTGACCCTCAAAGCTTCCGGGTCGTGCCGTCTGCGGTTTCTGCGAACGTCCGCGCTCCGGACGGTTGGACGGCTTACTCTGCTGCGGCAATGCTTTCTTTATCGACAAGCTAATCTTCCCATCATCACCTATCGACAATATCTTTACCTTTACAGTCTGACCCTCGGTCAGATGCTCCTTAATATCATTGACATATGTCGTCGCTACCTCCGAAATATGTACCATACCCGTCTTTCCGCCTTCAAGATCAACAAAGGCACCAAACTTGGTTATACCTGTTACCTTTCCTTCAACGATCGTTCCTACTTCAAAACTCATACCGAAAATGCTTTCTCCTCTCAATCACCGGCAATGTTTACAAATACAACTTCACCGTTTTTAACATAATCCAACTCTTCCCTTGCGATTTTTTCGACATACCCCGCATAAGCGTCCTCATCGTTATTCTTTACCGCGTCGGACACCTTTTTAAGCTCGGCGTTTGTCTGCTGTTGGGTGAAAATATTCTCCTCAACTCCCGCAAGTTCATTTCTTGCATTACTTATTCTAATCTGTTGGTCAACAAGCATATACAGCACATACAGTGTTACGATTACAAGCAAAATATAAAGCAGATAGTTCTTCCCCTGCTTAGCTCTTTTTGTCCGCCTTGCTCTTGCTGCTCCCTTTGCTCTCATTAAAACCACTGTCCTTATACTGATCATTATCAACCAACACGATTATTATACAACATTCAATAGTATCATTGCAAGAAAAATCGACCTCATTTTTTAAATTTTTTCAGAATTATTTTTTTTATGACATTTTTTCTTTAAAAAACTTATTATTTTCATACTTTTCACCCGAATAAACACAAAAAAGTTATGGGAGACTCCTGATGTGAATGAGATTGCAGCCGACAGCCCCTTTATCATAAAACGGCCTATCGAAAAATACAGAATCACATAAGCTATGATCTCCGCGGCAATTACATAAAGCCTTACCTTCCCCTCAGTCTGCGATATGGCATAAAGTGTATTCAGCATTGCCGCGATAAGCATGAATAAAACATCACCTATAAAAAGCTGAAGCCTTGTCGGAGGGGAAACGACTCTGACGGCACAAATCAGCGTATACAATATTTCTATTATCGCTCCCAACAAAAAAGCCCATAAAAAAGCGATCGTCTGCTGCTGTGTAGTAAGTTCCAAGGGTCTCACATCCTATCTGAAAAGCTTTGAAAAGAATCCTCCCTCAGTTTGTCTTGTTTCCGAATATACAAGGGAGCATATTTCCCCGTCAAGCTCAAGCTCTCCGGTCTCCTGGCTGAATTTATTTATATGCAGACTGTACCCTCCGACGGTGAGTTCTCCTTTTTCCGTGTTAAGCAGTACTTTTTCCTCATCAAAGCCCGACACATCCACAACACCCGTAACATTCAGAATTTTCCTGTCCTCCATTATAAGGTTATGTTTTTTTCCGCTTGTAGGTCTTTCTTCACCGCTCAAAAAAAATCCCTCCGCAAAGTTTATCATAATAAATCTTATGCGAAGGAAATTAAAAATATACATAATGTCAAAGCTTATGCCTATAAAATAAGAATATATTTCATATCATTGCAGAAGCGTGTACATAAGTCCCGCTTCTTCCTTTTTTGCATATTCGTTTATGCTTACGACCTTAACCTTCAGTGCCTTAGCGCCGAGAGCGATCTCGATAACATCATCTGCCTTAACATCATACGACGCCCTTGCAGGCTTACCGTTTACGCTTACTCTGCCCGCGTCACAAGCTTCATTGGCAACCGTGCGCCTTTTTATCAGCCTGCTTATCTTTAAATATTTGTCCAATCTCATGTTTACAAAAAACACCTCATCAAGTAAAGCCGGTCATCCGACCGGCTTTGGGAATAATCATTTGCCTGCTACTGCTTCCTTGAAAGACTTGCCCGGCTTGAATGCAGGTACCTTTGAAGCTGCAATCTTGATCTGCTTTCCTGTTCTGGGATCGCTTCCGGTTCTTTCTTTTCTCTCACGACGCTCGAATGTACCAAAGCCTACAATACGGATTTCATCGCCGCTTGCAACTTTCTCAACAACTGTGTCAAGAAGTGCGGAAACAGCCTTTTCTGCATCCTTTTTTGAGATTCCTGCCTTATCGGCAACTGCGGTAATAAGATCAGATTTGTTCATTTTTTAATCCTCCAGTTTTAATTATTTAGAAATTTCTTTCCATATTTGGCTCGCTGCTTTCGCATCCGAACCCTGTATATCAATACCCTTCCTTATGGCAGCTTCCTCGTATTTTCTAAAGCTGCCTATAAATCCTTCACAGGTATCATACAGCAATTTCTCACAGTCGGAATTCATATATTCCGACAAGCCTGCCACGGAGAACAACAGCTCTCCCAGTTCCTTACGGCAAAGCTCCCCGTCATTGCTTTCATATGCTTTTCTCAAAGCGTCAAGCCTTGCCTGTACATTATCAAATGCGGCGTCTTCATTTTCGGGATATACCCCGCCTTTTTTCGCTTTTTTACAGAGCTTTTCCGCTCTCATAAGCGACGGTAAGGTTTTCGATACCCCATCCATTGCCTCCGAAACAGTTTTCTGCGAATGTGTACGCATTTTTATATCATCCCAGTTTCTCAGCACCTGTTCCGCGGTATCAGCCTCAACATCTCCGAAAACGTGCGGATGACGTATTATCATCTTCTTACAGATCTCATCCGTCACATCCTCAAATACAAAGCCGCCCTTTTCCTCCTCAAGAACAGTATGGAAAACGACCTGAAGCAAAACGTCGCCAAGCTCTTCACGCAAATGCTCCGAATCCTTTTCGTCTATTGCTTCTGCCGCCTCATAAACCTCCTCGATAAAATCCTTCCTTATCGACTCATGCGTCTGTACCTTATCCCAGGGACAGCCGCCCGGCGAGCGCAATATCCTGACAATTTCAATCAGATCCTCAACATTATACCTTTCCTTAAATATGAACTTCACCATATCTCTCCTATCGGATAATACTATTTTACCTTATAAGTCGTCTTTTTTCAAGTATTTTTACAATTTTATTTCCTTTCGGCATCTGTAAAATATCTTCCCTCTGTATTCCCTTGATCAGGAACAGTGCAATTATATATACAATCACCGCCGTTACAACGGCGCACAGTGTTGCCGCGCTCTGTATCATAAAGAAATCATACAGAATTTCCGAAAAATATGCGGTCACTCCGCAAATAATGGCTGCAATAAGCGGCTTTACCAGGATCGAAACAAAATTCGGTATGATTTTTGTCTCCCTGCACAGTATAAACATTGCAGATACCGTCACAAAGCCATAGCATACAATGGAGCCTACATTTGCACCTTGTATATTAATTTCGGGTATGCCTACAAGTACATAATTGACAATAATTTTTACTATCATACCTATTACAAATAATTTAAGCGGAATATCCATTCTCCCGACAGCCTGAAGCATACTGCATATAGGGGTACTTGTCGCTATAAATATAACCGATATACCCATCACGGCAAGCACACGCGAGCCTATCACTACCTCATTGGCTACGCTCGGGCTGCTGTATATGAGCGAAAGCAGCGGTTCGGCAAGCACGGACATTCCTATTCCCGAAGGAATAGTTACCAGAATCGTAACCCTCAGCACGGTTTCCACACTTTGCTTAAGCCGGGACTTATCCCCGCTTGCCCATGCCGCTGTAACAGACGGCAAGGCGGTTGTTCCGAAAACCTGTGTAACGGCAGTCACAAGCATCATAAGCGTAAGCGCTATTCCGTAACAGCCGTACAGATAAGTATGCGTATCTCCCGCATAAAGTATTTCATCGGGAATGAGAGAGCCGTAAACATTAAGAAGTGCGTCCGGATTAGTTTCCATTATATTGTATATTCTTCTTTGCACAAGCGTCGAGTCTATCATATCCCCAAGGCTCATTATAATTGCGCTCAGACCTATCGGTATTGCCGTGTGTACAAGCGTCCGTATTATCACGCCGTTTTTTCGCGGAGGGGGCGAATTTCTAAGCTCCTCAGCCGTTATGCCGTCTCCGTTTCTGCGATACTTGATAAACAGAAACAAAAATGCAAAAAACGAGCCGAGTGAAATACCTGTTATCGCCGCGCCTATTGCGACCGGAACAATTACGGCATTAGCTTCGGTTTCGCTCGCACATTTTACGCCGAGCACAAATCCACTGCTGTGATACTGATTCATACAAATCTTCATCGTAATAAAAGAAGCCGTATATCCGAGGAAAAGCTTGCACACAGCCTCTATTATTTCCGATACCGCCGTCGGGGTCATATTTCTCATACCCTCAAAGCAACCGCGGTATATTGACAGCAGACAGCCGAAAAATATCGTCGGAGAAAGACACAACAGGCCGAAAATTGCATTCGGAGCATTGATCACCCTGACATATATAAAGCTGCCGATAACCATTATCAGAAAACAAAGCAGACCTGCAACCACGAAAATCGGTACAGCCAGCTTATGTATCTGACGAACATCTCTGTAACGCTTCTTTGCCACGCTTTCCGATACCGTCCTTGATATAGCAATCGGAAAGCCTGCCGTTGAAAGCGTGAACAAAGGATTATACAGGGCGTAAGCCGAATTAAACAAACCCGTTCCGACTCCACCGTACATTGCCGACAGAAGTATTTTATACACCATACCCATAAGGCGCACTATTATCATACTTGTGCCAAGCACCATCGCGCCCTTCAGAAACGACTGCGACTTTCTTCCCTTATTCTCTTTTTTCACTGAAGCACATCCTTTCGGAAACGAAATTGATCCTTAAAGCAGGTCGTCGTCCTCGAAGTTGTCCTCCGTAAAATCTATCATATCGTCTGTCAGAGGCTTTGCCTCATCATCGTCGGCGAGTTTTTCACCGCATTTACTGCAAAACTGCGAATTTTTCGGATTATAGGTTCCGCATGAGCCGCATTTTTTCTTGTTTGTTCCCTTTGCTATAAGATCGTTGACAGAGTCAAGCTGCGTCTTAAGCTCAGTGATTTTCTCTATAAGCTCTGCTTTGTTCTTTGCGTAATCCTTTCCGGCAGCGCTTTCCTCATACACAACACGGCCGAGGATCTGATACTTACGTGTAATTTCAGACTTTAAATCCGCAGCGGCAAGCTTAAGCTTTGAAATATCTATAACCTTACCGGCTGTTTTTCCCACCGCGTCAACGGCGCTTCTCGCATTCAAAAGCACGTCTTCAAAAATACCCATGGCTGAAAACTCCTTTACAAATAAAATTTTACAATGTATAGATTATAGCATTTTTATTTTCATTGTTCAAGGATTTTTGACGAATTTTATAGTAAAATTCAAAATATTTGCCATATTTGCCTGTTTTTCAATACATATAGCTTCCGCCGCCTATAAATTCACGAATTAATGAATTTTCGGGAATTAAATCCGGAGAAATTTCCTCGAATCTCACGAGAGAATTTTTAAGATGCTCAACAAATTCAATATCCGGATTATCGGCAGAAATACTGCCGAGCAATTCCCGGGCTGTTTTTTTCATAATGCACGGCTCATATATGTGCAGCGAATTTATCGTAAAATCGCTTGTGTATCTGTATGGGCGAATATATTTCTTCTCACCATTGACAACTCTCTCCCACATCGAGAGCATATATTCCGGTGAAACCTTGCGGTAGCTGTAATCACGAACCAGCCGCCTTATAAAGCGAACCTCCCTGTTTGTGAGAACATATTCCTCGTCGTCCTTTATACCCTGTTTTACGCTGATATATATCTTTACCACATTATCCACGGACACACCGTCGCTGAACACAGGATTAAGAGCATGGATACCCTCTATTATAATTGCGCTGTTTTTTTCAGTCTTTATGCGTCTTGTGAGCTCCGAGCGCATACTGCGGGTAAAATCGTATTTGGGCAGTACACACTCTCCGTAGGTAATAAGGTCGCTCATGGTTTTCTTGATAAGAGGTATATCAAGCGCGTCCACTGCCTCAAAATCAGGTTTTCCGTCCGGGAGTATTTTTACATGATCTATTCCGAGATAAAAGTCATCCATTGAGATCTGGATAACATCTATTTTGTGCTTTTTCAGCTCATCGGCAAGCTTTTTTACACAGGTAGTCTTTCCGCTTCCCGACGGGCCCGACAAAAGCACGATATGTCTGTTTTCCCTCGCCTCGTTAAGTCTGTCGGCGATAAATCTCAAATCATTTTCAAAAAGTCTTTCCGTAAGCTCAATAAGCTCCTTCGGATTATTTTTTGCCTCATAGTTTATCCTGTCTATATCATAGGCGTATCTTCTGTATGTGTTAAGATAATTCATTGTAAAAAGTTCTCACCTGCTCTTTCCTTCTAAGTATTTCTTCAAAGCCGCTTATATATTCGTATGGGTATTTATAATTAAATATTCTTGTAAGGTCGCTGCCATAGGGATTTTTAAGCTTTGTCACAGCTCCCGCTCCGCAGCCTATGACAGTATGCGTTTCGTCCATTACAAATACATTATATATTCCCTCAAAGCCTTTTTTTGACCAGCCTGTATTTTCAAGTCCGCCCTCTATGCGGCTTTGCCTGTAGAGATAATAGGGCTCATAGCCTGCTTTTGGCAGTCTTTCGGAGCAAAGCTCAAGCATTTTCGCCGCGGCCGCCCCGCTGTCCCCTCCTATGGAATGTCCCTGAAGCGTAAGGCGTGAGGAACGCTTAAGGGCAAGCGTATGCACGGTTATGCTTTCGGGAGCAAGGGAGAATATTCCGTCAAGCGTTGCCGAAAAGCTTTCCGCAGTATCTGTCGGAAGTCCTGCAATCAAATCTGTATTTATATGAGCAAACCCCATTTTTCTTGCAAGAGCGAATGTATCATAAATCTGCTTTGACGTATGCTTTCGTCCTATAACCTCAAGAACGCTGTCATTGAGCGTCTGCGGATTTATGCTTATCCTGTCAGCCCTGCCCTCTGAAATTGCCTTAAGCTTTTCCTCATCTATCGTATCGGGTCTGCCTGCCTCAACGGTAAATTCACGGCACCCGGACATATCAAAATTATCCCTTACGGTTTTTATCAGAATGTACAGTTGTTCGGCACTTAGCGTTGTCGGAGTTCCCCCGCCTATATATACGCTTTCCAATATAAGCTTTTTATCCCTGACGATCTCCGCAGTACATTCAAGCTCCCTGCAAAGCAGCTCAAAATACGGTGCAATAAGTTTTTTTGCCCTATCCGCCGTTTGTGATATAAAGGAGCAGTACGAACACCTTGACGGACAGAACGGTATCGAGATATACAGACTTACCGACATCGGCTTGCTCAGGGCGAGTATTTTTCTTTCGTTTTCCTCCGTCCATGCACTGAGCCTTATTTTTTCGTCTGATACCAATAATTTATCCCTGAAATAGCTTTCCGCATATTCTTTTCCGTTTTTATCGGAAAGCCGTCTGAAAAGCTTTATCGGACGCACACCCGTCAAAATACCCCACGGCTTAGTTGTTCCCGTAAGCTTACACAAAAGCTTATACAGACATACCGCCATAGTTCTTTCCGCAGTTTTTTCAAAATCCTTATCTGACAAGGCTATTTCCTTTACATCTGCCTCATCAAATCCTTCCGTATTTACCCTCACATAAATATGTGCATTACCGTCATTTATATTCATTGAAGTATATATGTAAGGCGGCACTGTATTTTCGGGTATTTCCTTTTCTATAATTATCTTTTCATCGGGAAAGAACAGCCTTACGAGATTTTCCGTTTCATAATGAAATGTATGATTGTCGATATAAACTGTCATAGCAGGCTCTTCCTCATATACGTATTGTATTTTCTTTCATATTCAAGCGCAGTCTTTTCCCCATGTCCGCAATATACATCGAAGTTTCCGTCAAGCTCTGCGAGTTTTTTCAGTGATTCCGTCAATTCCTCCTCATTTCCCGTCGGAAAATCCGTTCTTCCCATAGACAAGCGGAACAAAGTATCCCCCGTGAAAAGCACATCACCTATGCGATAGCAGACGCCGCCCCGTGTATGTCCGGGAGTTTCAATAACCTCAATCTTATCTACTCCGAAATTTAAGCTTGTGCCTTCCTTTACAAGTAGATCCGCCTCGAATTTTTCAACAGGTTCACCCGAAAACATAGACAGATTGAGCATTTTATTCGATGTAAAGTCTTTTTCCTTTTCGCCTATAACAATATCTGCGGAGGGATATTTTCTTTTAAGACTTGCAGCATTACCTATATGGTCATAGTGACCGTGTGTAATGAGGATATATTTCAGCTTATCCGCTCCGTAGTCATCTATTCTTTTTTCAAGCTTTGCACAGGATCCGCCCGGGTCAACGACAAGTGAACCCTCTGCACTGTCATCCGTTACAAAATAGCAGTTACATGAAATTTCAAAACATTCTACTTTTAGCATAATTCCCACCTACTTTGAGCGATGCTCATAATTTTATTGATCTCCCAAACAGTAAACTTACGTCTGAGCCATAAATATAATATCCGTTAAAGCACATCGGTATCTATTATCAGCGTCACAGGTCCGTCATTCAATAGTGACACCTTCATATCCGCACCGAATATTCCGCGCTCCACCTTATTTATTCCGGCATTTTCCATACATTCACAGAAATACTCATACAACGGCTCCGCCGCGTCTTTTCCGGCTGCTTCTCCGAAATCGGGCCGTCTGCCCCGGCGGCAGTCCGTGCAGAGCGTAAACTGCGACACGACAAGCACCTCACCGCCGATATCGGCAAGTGACAAATTCATCTTATCATTTTCATCAGTAAAAATACGGAGTCCCGATATCTTTGCACTGAGCTTTTCCGCTTCCTTTTCGGTATCGCCTTTTTTCACACCAAGCAGTATCAGCATACCGCTTCCTATTTCTCCCACTGTTTTTCCGTCAACCTTGACATTACAATGTGTAACTCTCTGTACAACTGCTCTCATAAATACAATCCTCCGGCGGAACGAACTCTTGCAGCCTACCGGTAATGTTAGTTTCTGCCAACAGATACGATACCGTTAATTCCGCTCAATTTGCTTATTACCGTCTTTAAATGGTTGATCCCATTCACCGTAACACTTATCTCAACAATAGCCATGCCGTTCTTGCTCTCCCTCGAATTGAGATTGTGTATGAATAAATGCATGGCGGAAAGCTGATTCGTGATATCCGCAAGTAAACCCGTCCTGTCTGTAGCACTGATCCGCAGCGTTGCCTTGAATGTTTCGTTCGCTATGTGATCAGCCCACTCGGCACTCACCCACCTCTCAGGTTCGGCACATTTCGTTATATCCTTCGGTACATTTGAACATGACCTCTTGTGTATAGATACACCGTAGCCCCTTGTGATAAATCCTATGATGTCATCCCCCGGCAGCGGATTGCAGCAGCGTGAATATTTTATCAGACAATCATCAAGTCCCGCAACACGTACACCGCTGCTGACCTTCTTTTTCGGTATCTCATCCTTAAGAACGATTATAGGCTCGCTGTCGTTTACCGTATATTTTTTGAAATAGTTTTCCTTGATTTTCGGAAGTATTCTCCATAGCTGTATGCCGCCATAGCCTATCGAAGCATAAAAATCTTCTATCGAATTGCAGTTTTGTCTGTGCATAACATCCGCGAGAAATTCGGGAAGCTCCTTTTCGGGTACATTTATATTAAGCCGCCTGAATTCAGCTTCAAGCTGTGTTTTTCCCTCCTGAATGTTCTCGTCACGCTTTTCTCTCTTGAACCAAAGCCTGATTTTGCTCCTTGCTTCACTTGTCCTGACAATGTTAAGCCAGTCCCTCTTCGGCCCCGTGCTTTCCTTTGCCGTCATTATTTCTACAATTTCGCCCGTTTTTACCTTATAATCAATCGGTACGATGCGCTTGTCCACCTTAGCACCGTTCATGCGGTTTCCGACTTCACTGTGGATCGCATATGCCACATCTATGACTGTGGCACCGTTTGGCAGACTCAATACATCTCCCTTCGGCGTGAATACAAATACCTCCTCAGGAACAAGATCCATCTTTATCGTGCGTACTATATCCGTTGAATCATTATCACTCTGATTTTCAAGCATCTTCCTTATCCATGCAAGACGCTCATCAAGGGAATTCTTCTTTGTTATTCCCTCCTTGTATTTCCAGTGCGCCGCTATTCCGTATTCGGCGGTATAATGCATTTCCCATGTTCTTATCTGAATTTCAAATGGTATGCCCTCCTTGCCGATAACGGTCGTATGAAGCGACTGATACATATTCGGCTTCGGAGTGGATATATAATCCTTAAAACGGTTCGGCAGAGGCTTGAAAAGGTCATGCACAACACCAAGTACATTATAGCAATCGGCAACACTGTCCACAATTACCCTTACAGCAAAAATATCAAAAATTTGGTCCATTGTGCGGCCCTTCATAAAGGTCTTTTTATATATCCCGTGTATACTCTTTACTCTGCCCTCTATATATACATTGCTTATTTCGTCCTTCAGCCTGTCATAAAGCTGCTGCTTTATGTCCGCAACAAAATTTAACCTGTCCTTGCTCTTAAGCTCAAGCTGCTTCTCTATTTCCGCATATCCGACAGGGTCAAGATAGCGTATGGAAAGATCCTCAAGCTCCTCCTTTATCGCCCTTATACCGAGTCTGTGCGCAATGGGAGCATAAACCTCCATTACCTCAAGCGCCTTGTCACGTCTGTGCTGCTCCTTCATACATTCTATTGTACGCATATTATGAAGTCTGTCGGCAAGCTTGATTATAATTACCCTTATATCATTAGACATCGCTATGAGCATTTTTCTTATATTTTCGGCTTGCTGCTCCTCCCTTGAGGAATAGGGAATTTTTCCGAGCTTTGTAACACCGTCAATAAGTATTGCTATTTCGGAGCCGAATTTTTTTGTTATCTCCTCAAGCGTAACGGGAGTATCCTCCACAACGTCATGCAGAAGTGCCGCCGCTATCGACTCAGAATCCATTCCCAACTCCGCAAGTATGCAGGCAACCGTTGTCGGGTGGAGAATATACGGTATTCCCGACGCCCTTCGCTGGTCGCCGTGCATTTCCTCCGCGAGCTTGTATGCCCGCTCAATAAGCCCGTAATCATAATTACGGCCGCTTTTTTGCATAAGCTCTACCAATTCGTTATAATCCTGATAGTATTTAAGTTTAGCGGACATTTCTTATATCCTCCTCTAATTTTCTGTATATTTCCGAAGCTCTGAGGTCTACCTTGCCCTGTGCCTGCGGAATATGTATATATATACTGTCCGCTGTTCTTTTATAATCGGCCAGACGAAGCTCCTGCATAATATCAAGTATTATCATTATCTTAAAAAGTCCGAGAGGCTGAAGCGGCGGATTGATTCCTGCGGCGAATTTTCCGACAGAATATTCCAGTGCGTCCGCACTGTATCTTGTCCCTGCGTCCCTTTTCAGAAATGTATACAGTATTTTGAAATCATCCCTTGTCGGATATTTTTCGCATAGATCCTTTTTTAATATACCGCTTTTATAAAGCTCATAATCCTGCAATTCGTACATTGCCGCTTCGGTATCAAATATTTCCTTATTATATCTTATATCCTTTACGATTAGCGAAAGACTTTCTTTTCCGCGAAATTCATTTTTTTCAAGACTTACCGCAAAATCAAGAATATCCCCTTCCTTATACGGGAACTCCTCAGCTGTTTGGAAAAAGCTCATCATCGAAAGCCGTGATTTTCCTCTTGATACCGAAAGTCTTAGGTGCTTTCCCTCCTTAAGGGGAGTTATCCTGTCAAGAGAAGCTCCTGTAATAGCAAAAACAGGCTTAGGATTGCCGCATCCGAAGGGTTCAAATTCTTTGAGCAGGTCAGCCATATCCGCTGTCAATGTTTCGGGATTCAGCGAAGCGTCCAGCTTTATGCCTGCAAGGGGCATATATTCAAGCTTGTTGGCGTAAGCATTAATTGCATTTGCAAACAGCTTTAAATTTTCCTTTTTAATGCTGAAACCTACTGCCATGGGATGACCGCCGTATTTTTCAAGATATTCCGAACAGGCAAAAACAGCGTCCACTATCGAAAATCCCGATATGCTTCTGCCCGACGCCTTGCATATACCGTCGCTCTCAGAAATAAGTATTGACGGCTTTCCGTATTTTTGGGTTATACGTGCCGCCGCAACTCCTATAACTCCGGGATTCCAATCCCTTGAGGACAGGACCAATATTCTGCTGTTTGCGGCTTTGCTGTCATTACGGATAATTTCATCCGCCTGTTCAATTATTTTGCTCTCTATTTCCTGACGTCTGGAATTAAGGGTACAAAGCAGTTCAGCTTTTTTACAGACCTGCTCTTCGTCCTCGCTGAGCAGTAATTCGAGTGCGTCATACGGGGAAGCAAGCCTGCCCGCCGCATTTATTCTCGGACCGATACGAAAGCCGATTGCCCCCGAGGTTATGTCTTCCACTCCTGCCTCCTCCATAAGCTTGCTCAGACCTATTCTTTCCGTATTTCCCATATTCATTATTCCCGCTTTGACAATATCCCTGTTTTCACCCTCAAGCGGAACAACATCGGCGACCGTCCCTAAGGCGGCAAGGTCGGAATAGTTTTCCATTATCGAAAACTCATCGCCCTCAAGTGCCGTTATAAGCTTAAGTGCAATCCCGGCGCCGCAGTAATTTCTGAATTTACAGGTTTCATCAGCTCTGTGCGGATTTACTACCGCAACGGCTCTCGGAAGTATATCGAGCGGCTTATGATGGTCGGTAACTATAACATCGATTCCGATTGAAGCGGCGTAATCTATTTCATCTATTGCGGATATTCCGTTGTCAACGGTAATGATAAGGCTTACGCCCCCGTCCTTCAGCTTATCGACAGCCGAAATATTTATTCCGTAGCCTTCGGAATTTCTGTCAGGGATATAATATATGACATTTGCGCAAACGGATTCAAGATACGAATAAAGTATGGCTGTAGAGGTTATACCGTCGCAATCGTAATCCCCGTATACGCATATTTTTTCATATGACATTACCGCAGACCTTATTCTGTCAGCCGCCTCTCTCATATCCTTTATATTCATAGGGTCGTCAAGCTCGTTCCCACAGCCGAAAAAACGCTCTATATCATCTTTTTCCGTTATTCCTCTTATTGTCAGAAGCATGGACGTAAAAACAGGTAATCCGTAAAGTGAGCAGAGCTTCCTCACCATATCCCTGTCAAGCTCCGAAAACGTCCATTTTTTCATTACCGCACCGCCTCTTTCTATAATATTATATGATAACATTTTTTTCATAAATATTCAATATCATATTTTATATATAATGTATCACAAAAATTTTTAAGGCAAATGTTTCTTTTGTGTTCATCCGGGTTTTCTTAATTTCTTCTTCTCCGCATTTTAGCCCTCTCGCTTTGACCTCCCTCTTTCGGTTTCAGCCCTAATTCAGGTGTTTACCTTTTCTAATTTTTGTGCTATTATATACTCGAATGATGTTGCTGCTTCCGCCCTATGTTGGTTTGGCCGCTCAACATTGTACCACAGGCTCCAATATGAGTCTATATTTTTTGTACTATCGGGTCATTTTATTATACACCTTAGCATATATGATGTATCGCTTTGGGCGAATGATAATAACATATATATAATTGTTGACAGTAATTTGACTTATTTAATTTATTATTTTGTTATGGGGTGTTTAGTATGAAATCAAATAGAATTATAAAACATATATCTGTTTTTCTTGCATTGCTTATGACTTGCCTTTCGGCGGGCTGTATTAACAACGGCGAAAGCGTAGATAGATCGATCCCCTCCGAAACCGAATCGAGGGTTCAGCAGTCGGAAAAGGATGTAAGCAATATTGAAAACTCCGACAGCAGTGTTGAGGAAAGTCAAAACAGCGAGGATGACGAAGGCTCAATACCTGAGATATACGACCCGACTCCCGACAGCGAGGGTGAAACGGTAAACGGTATTTTCATATATAACGATGTCGCATATGAGCTTTTTTACGGAAGTGAAGGTATGGCAAAATATTATGCGGAAACCATATCCGATATAAAGACGGCGCTCGGCGACGGCATAAAGGTCTACAATGTTGTGGCACCCACACATATCGGAGTGGATTTGCCCGACAAATTCAAGGATTTATGCTCATCGCAGGAGGATTATCTCAATACAATAGTTTCCTCATATACATCTGACGTTATCGGAGTAAATGTATATGACAAGCTTTTGCACCACAGGAACGAATATCTTTATTTTAACAGTGACCATCACTGGACAGCACTTGCCGCATATTATGCATATGAAGAATTTGCAGAAGCAGCGGGCATTGAGCCTGTGAAGCTAAGCGACCTTGAAGAAAACAAAATCGAGGGATATTCGGGTTCTCTTGCATATGACACAGG
>CANRDH010000018.1 GCA_947629295.1 uncultured Clostridia bacterium | reverse complement strand
CCCGTGTTAAAAGACGTAATATCACAGCAGGAGAAAATTGATTACGAGACGCTCATAGATGAGGCAGTCGAAAATATGAGGATTACCGAAATATGATGTTCCGTATACGGGGAGTGATTTTTAATGAATGCTGAATTATATCTTAGAAGAGACGGAAAGACTTTCGCCAAAACTGCCGAGAGTGCTTTTGAGGGAACAGTAAAGCTTCTTGGGGAAATAGACGTAAATATAATATACAAGACTGAGATAAGTATGACAAAATCAAGTGTCAGCGAGGCTCTCAAGGAAACGAAGTCCGGAGAAGATAAAATTGATCTTGTTATTATAGCCGACGCATTGGAAACCAATAATAAGGATGATGCCAAAAAGCTGTTTGAGGAGCTTGGGATAAATGAAAGAATTAAAACTATCGAAGCTCCTGTAACTGCACCGGGTGAAGGCACGGCTGAAAACAAAAAATCACATAGCAAAAACCGAATCGGTGATGATACAGTTATAATCGAATCATCCTCGGCTCTGAAAATTGACGACGGAGCAGATGATGAAGCCGACAAGGCTGCTGAGGAACAACCGAAAGCATCAGATAACAATACCGGTGATAAAACGGAGAAAAGCAAGTCCTCCGACACCGTTTTTGCTTATTCGGCAGAGTATAACGGTATGCTTATAATACTCCTTCCTACGGAGGAATTTACCGGACTTGATTTTGATACAATACTGTACAGCGTATCCTGCGCCGCCCTGAATCCGAAGCGTAAAAATGCTTTCTGGAGGCGTATCATACCGTGTTCGGGCGACACTCCGTTTGATGTTATAAGAAAGGTAATATTGATGGTTGCAATCATTACCTTTATCGTTTCATCAAGTATGCTTATAAATATACTTCTTATACGACCCGCAATAAACGACAACACAACGGGAAGTATAAGGAATATGCTTGTGTCCGGCAGTGAAACGGATGAAAACGGAAATGAGATAACCAAAAAACCCACTGACGGTTCACAGGGTACGCTTGTGGATTTCAGCGAGCTTTATAAGCAGAATAAGGATACATTCGGCTGGATCACCGTACCGAATACAAGAATAGATTATGTAGTCGTTAAGCCTCCGAAGGATGAGGATCCTGAGTATTACCTGTACAGGGATTTCTATAAAAATTATGATGCCTACGGTACTATATTTATGGATTACCGCAGCAGTCTTGATGCAAAAAACTATATTCTGCACGGACACCATATGCAGGACGGACGTATGTTTGCAAACCTGCTGAATTATGAGGACTTTGATTTTTATAAAAAGACACCCACTTTTACTTTCAACACGATTTATGAAAAGAGTCAGTGGAAAATAATATCCATATTCAAAACAAATACGCTTGAAGAACACGGTAAGTTCTTTAATTATCTCAGGGGAGAATTTGATAATGACTACGATTTTCTTAATTTCGTATATCAGGTTCGTGAAAGATCTCTCTATGACTGCCCTGTCGATGTAAACGAAAACGATACGCTGGTTACTCTATCAACCTGCGCATACGATTTCTCTGAATTCAGATTTGTTGTTGTCGCAAGAAAGGTACGTGACGGAGAAAGCACTAAGGTCGATGTGTCAAAGGCTAATATAAATCCCGATACACTGTATCCCGATGTCTGGTATAGGGTACGAGGCGGAACAAAGCCTGATGTCACAACATTCCAGGATGCATTCAACAATAAAAAAATCGACTGGTATGACGGCAAAAACAAAAAATGGTCCGAAAAGGACGATGAAAATCTTACAAAGGTTCTGACAACAGGCAAGAATAATGCTCTTAAAGAGATTAACAAATACATTTCCTCCCGAAAATACCGGACCGCCGAACAAAAGAAAATTGATGGGCTGGTTACAAAATATACAAAGCTTATCAACGACGCTACAAGCGGAACGGAAATAAACGAGCTGTATGCCAAGGCTCTGAATGAATTTTCAAAGATAAAAACGGAAGACGAGATTTCAGCGCAAAAGGAAGCTTCGGATAAAGAGGTATCCAATCAGGAGCTGCGCAGTAAAAAGGTAAGCTCAAAATCCGCGCTTTACGACTCGATTGCCGGAAACAAATACTATCCGGCTGAAAGAACCAAGGTCGAGGCTCTGCTGAAGGAATACGGCAATAAAATCGAATCCGCAAAGACAATCGAAGCAGTTGAAAAATTCAAGAAAGAAGGTATATCAAAAATTTCCGAGATAAAAACCTCCGAAGAAGTTGCTGAGCAATCCAAAAACTCTCAAAGCTCAAAAAATCAGACAATCAAAAATGAAAGCTCACCGTCAGAACCGAATACACCCAAGCCGGAATCTTCAGGGCAGCCATTAGCAAATACTTCAAACCCAGGCGAATCCTCAAAAAAACCCGGGCAATCAAGCAAGCCCTCAAGCTCCTCCAAACCCGAATCTTCAAAGCCAAGTGAGGAAACCTCAGTTGATAATGATGCTGAGAAGCTTGAAGAAGAAAAAGGAAACGCTATAAATGCTATTTATAATTATCTTGATATTAATTCATATTATCAGAATCAGCAGGTGGAGATATATACTATCCTTAACAAATACGAAAATCTTATCAACAGCGCCGAAAGCACTGATGAGATAAGCGGTTATGTTGATAATGCCAAGAGAGAGCTTGATACAATACTGACAGCGGAGGAAATAGGTTCTTCTAATCCCCCTGTTGACGAACAAACTACACCGGAACCGGAGGAATAAAAATTGAATTATGAAATAATATTCTACAGATCGGGAAAAACATCCGAAATTCAGAATATTTTATCGGACAGACTCGGTGGAATATCACTTTCACTGAACGAAGCCTGTGCAGCCGTATCCCCAAAGGAGCTCACGGAAATGCTCGGACGGGCAGTCAAAAGAGATAATCTTATACTGATTGTCGGGGGCGAAATCGGAAAACAAAACACAGATGAGGTACTTGACAGGATACTTCGCTCGGACAAGGCTGAAATCTTACTCGAGGAAATAGAATCGAACGGTGTCGTTTGCAAAATAAGACGTGCAAAGGAGCAGACAATCATCGTACTTCCGGATGATACGGAAAGGATCATATCTGTTTTACCTGAATTAAAGAATAAGCTTATGGACATATATAAGCTAGAAGAAGAAAGCAATGATAACGGATTTCCCGAAAACATACCGGATGAAATATACAAACAGATGGCTCAAACGAAAAGAGTAAGAGTAGCGCCTGTTGGAAGTACGGCTGAAAAACGTGCTTTAAGCCGTCTTACGGCTCTTAAGGCAACCATAGCAATATTGCTTTTGCTTGCCGCAGCACAGCTTGGAGCAGCGTCATATCTCTTTATGACACAGGCATAGGAATAATAAAACAGCTCCCTTATGTTTATTAAGGTATCACTGCGATACCTCACACACATAAGGGAGCTGTATATTTTATTTTAACTTAAACGGTTACTGCGGTTATAAGCTATTTTTTATATCATTTATTTTCGTCTGCGATGCCTTATTACAAAATAAAGAGTGATCGAGCGAATACCGACTATTACCGCGCTTCCTCCGAGAATAAAAAGCAGCAGTGCAAGTACGGGACTATGCTCCAGATAGCTCAGTATAATACCGATACCGCAGCATGGCAAGCCGGCAGAAAGTGGGATAACGATTGAGGAAACCTTATATTTAAGCTTTCCGACAGTTGTACGCTCCTCATCCTCTGCAATCTCTTCGGTAGTTTTTGAGGCTCTTTTGCGGACGCTGAGCAAGGTATATATCCCTATTATAAGGAAAGGCAGAGACGCCAGAATTACAATCCAGCCCCCGTAGGTCATGGTTTTAGTCTGTATCTTCGCAGGGTCGTCGACACTGTAATATATTGTTATCCTATCCCCTATCTTCCACGAATTTTCATACTGACCGAGTTCAATATTATCATATTGCTTATCTCCGACCTTATAGCTTACCAAAGTATCTTTGTTATCACCTATTATGGCATTAGGATCCTCTATTTTCCTGAATCCGGTTATTGTTGCCCTGCATTCAATGGTATTATCCGGACTTTTTTGATATATCGTAAGGTAAATCCCTAAAAACAACAGTGCTAAACCCACTATTATCAGTACAGTTCTTCCGAATTTTCCAAAGTTTGATACGGGCTCCATATACTCACTCTCCTTCCAAAGCATCCTTCCTTTTGATATTAATTATAATGGTTCCCGACAACTCGTTGTAATATGAGTTGTATTGAAAAACATCATCCGATTTACCATCCAGAAACTCAATTATTATTTCTTCCATATTATTCAAAACATCGATATAATCATCCTTTGTTTCAAATTTTACACTTAGCTTTTCAATACCGTTCTCTGTAAAATGCTCAAGCATCAAATCCTTAAGCTTTTGTCGGGGATTCCCGGATGTTATAATCAAATTATTCATTTTATGATAATTAAGTTCCATGCTCCTGCATACAGGTATACCAAGGTTTGTATAAATCTCGCTTATTTGATGGCTCTCGGTTATATAACCGTCATCAACATTGAAGAAACCGTAATTTGGAGGATTGTCACCCCCGGCTCCGAGCTGAACATTATCAACAGTAATATCCACATGATACCAATTACCGTCAATCTCAACGATATTCCATGAATGCTCCAAAAACATTGAGGATGGATCCCAATTCTGTGAACCGGATACGCATATGCAATCGATCCCAAGCTTTCTCATACACCACATAAAGCCCTTGCAAAACGCCTCACATCTTCCGTATCCTTTTATAAGGGAGCCATATGCAGATCCCGCAAGCTGGGGAATCTCTGAGTAGAAGCAATGGCTGAAAATATAGTCATATACATATTTTTCCTTTTCAAAGTCGCTTAGTCCCTGCAAGTCCGATATAAGTCCCGAAAAAAAATCATCAAGCGCACTCAACGCATTGACATATTCCTTTTTTGTCATACAATAGGAAAATTCTACTTTTCTTACATATTCAGCCTTATCTCCCGTATACTCCAAATCATAGTCACCTTTGAGATGTACAAGCTCCGGACAGTCATAATTCAGAATGTACATCAAAGTTGAAACCTCATCTTCGTGTATGGGGGTGTCAAATGTCACATATTTTTTATTCTCCGTTACCGCTTCATACAGCTTACAGAAATAGTATTTATTTTGCTTGCTAAGCCTTTTTACAAAATATTTACTGTCATAATCCTTGATCACGGATAAATCCGGCTCCAAATCAGCAGGCTTTGATATATCTTGACTTACACTCCCGGAAGAATTGCATTGACTGCCGTCTTGACCGGACGCAGTATTTGTTGAATTTTCTGTTATTGATTCTTCATTCTCCGAGCCGGTGACATCTGACGGTTCACCCACGTTCGAAACTGATGAGGACGTCTTTCCCGAAGCTTCCTTTCCGTCTGATTCCGTCGGAATGACAACCGACTGCCCGGAGGATGCTTTATCCCCCGTATTCTCACCCGGAGAGCCGTAAAAAACTGTACAGAAGGCAACCGCCGACAATATCAGCACAGCCGTCACAGCCACTATGATCCTTAATGATTTTTTATCCACAATGCACCTCCCGTAAGGGATAGGCTCTTACTCATTTCTAATATTGCTCATATTGTTCTTCTTGTTCTTCGTCCTTTGGCAGCTCCTCCAAATTACCAAGCGGGGAATTTTCCGAGCCGTTTCTTATAAGTGCAGCAAGCTGAGGATCAACCTCATAATCATTAGTATCGGCATTAAAAGGATCATCTGAACCCTTTCTTATCAGCGCCTCAAGATCATGGTCACTTTCATAATCCTCTGCCTTCATATTAAACGGGTCGTCGCTTCCTGACTTTACAAGAGCTTCAAGATCATGGTCACTTTCATAATCCTCTGCCTTCATATTGAACGGGTCGTCACTTCCTGACTTTACAAGAGCTTCAAGATCATGGTCACTTTCATAATCCTCTGCTTTCATATTGAAAGGATCGTCGCTTCCTGACTTTACAAGAGCTTCAATAGCATGGTCGCTTTCATAATCCTCTGCCTTCATATTGAACGGGTCGTCGCTTCCTGCTTTTACAAGCGACTCAAGGTCATAGCTATTTCCGAAATTATTGGCACTGACAGCCTCCTGACTGCCATCATCCGCGGCTTCCGCAGCATCATCAGGATTTTGCGGCTCGGTATAGCCGTCAAAAACCTGCCCGGATACAATTTCCTCTGTATTTTCATCCTCACGTACAGCATACCTGTTATCTGAATTTTCTTTTTCCGCATACTGTTCGTCAAGTTTTTCCTCAACAATGTCCGCTTTATCGTTCCCGTGGTTGTTATCAGAGCCAAAAGGCTTTGTGTATACTGTGGAACCGTCCATATTCCCGTATGCAACATCATATACCGATTGCACCGCGTTTGCAAAAGGAATCTGTGACTCCGCAGATATATTTTCTTTTATTTCTGACATTTTTGCCGCTTCCTTTCATTCCTTGACATTTTTACAGACAAAAATCACTCAGACTGCGAATTATCCGTGAATGAATCAACTGCACCGAATGAACTGTCGCCATATATCGTAAACGGATCGTTTAAATCCATATTTTCGTATTCATGCAATTTATTTGAAGTCGGCTCCGTACTTTCATTACCGCTGTATGTCGAATTAGGATCGAAATATTGCCCCTCGGACAACGCTCCTTCATCTTCTCCGTCATATCCCGAATAGGCTGTAAACGGGTCTGCAAGGCTGTCCATAAGCTTATCGCTGTATACATCCGCCGCATTATAATCAATATTCATATCGCCCTGTCCGCCTGACGCAGTGCCGTCACCCATAATCCCGATATCCTCGGGCTTGGTATACACAGGTGTATATCCGTGTATATTCCGAATAAGCGTCCTTAGATTAATTCCCGCAGCAATAAGTGCCGCAGCAATAATTATACCAAAAATAATATAAGCCGGCGTAGGATCGCCGTAATAAACCGTGGGATGACACAATGTTGGATTTTTCCTGTCATAATATATTGTTATCGTATCCCCCACATCGGTATTCTTAAAATCCTCACCCGTTTCATCAAGCACCGTCTGATACTCTTGACCTTTCTCGTCTTCCTCCGTGTTGAATTGAACAGTCATAACATAATGGATTACCGGAGCATAATCCGAACCGTCCGTATAAACTGTTTTACCGGTACACACAGCGTCAGCAGTCCCTGCCGAGTTTTTAAAGCTTTCATCCTCATAATACATTGAATAAACGGAGCATATGCCGATAATGCATCCGGCAATAACAACCACTGCTGCTATAATGAATGCAATCGGAGGTATATTGAACTTTCCTCCGGTTTCTGAAGGAATACCTTGACCACGCATCATATGCACTTCCATTAAACGATTTAGACTATTATACCACTCAAAAACAAAAAATGCAACGATTTTTACTTCAATCCCATTACGCTTGTAAGTTTTATCACAAAAAATCCGAACTCACCGTTTTCAGCGATTTCGGATTTTTGTCTACTTATTTTTTTCTTCCGTTTTCTTAGGCAAATCTTTCCAATCAATGTACGAGGATATATTTACCGAATAATCCGGTTCGTCATTTATGTAATTATTTTTTATAGATGATGAGGAAAAAACAGAACACTCCCCATTGACTACATATGCCAGAGCATTTTTTGTTTCAATGG
Organism: uncultured Clostridia bacterium; assembly: GCA_947629295.1. Taxonomy (GTDB): domain Bacteria; phylum Bacillota; class Clostridia; order Oscillospirales; family Acutalibacteraceae; genus UBA1213. The sequence goes on along the minus strand of CANRDH010000018.1, from coordinate 9,038 downwards.
AATCTCCAGCATTCTTACGGCTCAACGAATAATTATAAAGCACAATCCCCCTGTTCACTTTATTCATGCGTATATCACCGTATATATAATAGCTAAAATATTTGTCGGAATAATCATAAAAATCGGATATATGCATGAGAAACGGCTCCGATATTACATAATCTCCCCCGTCAAGCTCTTCTGCCGGGACAAAATAAAGAGGAGCAATTTTCGGTTCGGGACTTGCATTATCCATCGTCAAGCCATCCAATATACAGCTTCCGCTGCCCACACCATCAACTATGACCACGCTTCTGTTATATTCATTAGTGTGATCAGCATCACAGTTTACATCATAAAACAGTATCCCGCTTACTTTATTGTTGAGGGTAATTTCAAAATCTACCGTACAGGCACTTTTATAAGTCGTATTATAATCATAATATTCATACTCAGTATGAACATCAGCAATATCATTCGCTGATAGGCTGTACCCTTCGAAATACCCGACAACATCGGGTTTTGTTTTTTCATTTTCCATATAATTAAAAGAAATTTCGCCTTTGCCCCCATTCATATATACATAGTTATACAGTAAACCGTCATCCGAATTAGGGTTTTTTACTATGGAAACAAAGGGTCGGGTTTCGTTTGAGGTCAGCTTAACAACGTATTTCCCGTTCAGCTTCATTATTCTTCCCATTTTGATTTCCTGTATGTCAAGAACATCAGCCGTTCTGTTTATATTCCGGTTAAAATTCAAAAATAATGCAGCGGCAACAACTATGATAATAAGCACAGCCGCCGCAATACAGACGTAAAGCTTCAGTTTTTTATCAAACATCATTTTTCTTTGTGACGAATATGTAACTTCCGAGCCGAATTGTCCTGATATATTTCCCCTAAACTCATAGATATTCTCATCATTTATCTGTTTTGGGCCTGTAAATTTCCCGAGAGGGAACCTACATTTCGGGCATTTATTTACACTATCCGAAATAAGGCAGCCACATTCCGGGCAGTTTATCTTCGACATATATCCACACCCTTAAAATTGCTTCTATACTTTAATTTTAAATATTATTTCCTTTGTTGTCAATAGTCATATAAGCTTTTGCATATGAACTTATTTATATTGTCAGCATAAAATATTAATAAAAAGAGAGAGGTGATCAAATTGGGCATACCTGCTATTATGGTGTCGTCTGTTACCTACGCTCTCAGAGGACAGAAAATTTTAAGGTCGTTCGGAATAAAATCGGAAATTGAAAGAACGGCAAGGCGTGCCAATGAAAAAAGCTGCAGCTACAGTATAGTTGTAAATCAGGATAAAACAGACGAAGCCGAAAAAATTTTAATCAAGCACGGTATCAAGGTTATCGGGCGTACAGAAAGGCTCGGTGAAAAATGATATATTTAGATAATTCTGCAACAACCTACCCAAAGCCACAGTCTGTGCAGTCGGCAGTAACGTCGGCAATGAGGACATCGGCTAACCCGGGCAGGAGCGGACACAGAATGTCGCTTGCCGCCGCGGAAACAATATATTCCGCACGTCGGACAGCGGCACGTTTTTTCGGGATGGAAAACGAAGAAAAGGTTATTTTCACTCCGAACTGCACAACCTCGCTTAATATGGCTGTCAAAGGTCTTCTTCAAAGCGGTGACCATGTCGTTGTATCCTCACTGGAGCACAATGCCGTAATGCGTCCGCTTGAAAGAATGAAAAATCAAGGAATAAGCTATACAAAAGCGGAAGTATTTGCGGGAAATGACGATAAAACGGTGGACAGCTTCCGTCATGCCATGAACGGTCTTACAAAAATGATTGTATGCACTCACGCCTCAAACGTATGGGGAATCAGGCTGCCGATAGAAAGACTATGTGCTCTGGCACACGCATACGGATTGCTGTTTATCGTTGACGCGGCTCAGAGCGCGGGGGTTATCCCCATAGATATGCACGAAGGCTATGACGCGGTATGCATAGCGGGTCATAAAGGCCTTTACGGCCCTATGGGGACAGGAATTATGCTGCTGTCGGAAAACATGACTATGAAGACTATAATCGAAGGCGGAACGGGCAGCAATTCCTTTTCGCTTGAGCAGCCTGAGGATCTTCCCGATCGCTTTGAAAGCGGAACACCGAATTTTCCGGGAATTGCGGGATTGAAAAAGGGTATAGAATTTGTAGAATCCCGAACTCCTGAGAAAATTGCAGCTCACGAATTCAGACTGATAAGATATCTTTACAGGAAATTGGAAAAATTGCCTAAAATCAAGCTTTATACTCCAATGCCTGATGAAAGATATTTCGTTCCGGTACTGTCATTCAATGCGGACGGACATGACAGTGAAGAAATTGCCGCCATACTGAACAAAAACGGTATAGCTGTCCGTGCAGGACTTCATTGTGCCCCCAATGCTCATGAAGCAATGGGAACTCTCGAATACGGTGCCGTGAGAATATCACCCTCCGTCTTTACAAGTATGAATGATATGGACAGGCTTGCATATATTCTGTCAAGGTTATCCTGAATATTATTTCATCATGCAGAATTAAAGGAGCTGCCACACAGCGTTTATCTTACGCTCATATGGCAGCTCCTGAATAATTATAATACGCAGATTCCTTTATTATTTTGCCCTTTGCTCTATAATCTGAACCATTTCCCCAACATTCTTCATTGACGCAATTTCACCCATTGTAAATTTTACCTTAAATTCCTTTTGGACTGCTGACATGAGCGTGATATGCTCAAGGCTGTCCCAATCCTCAATGTCGTTGGCAGTGGTTTCTGCCTTTACTGTGATATCGTCATCATCAAATACATCTCTGAAAACCTTATTCAGTCTTTCATAAATTTCTTTAGCGTCCATTCTGATTTCTCCTTTGTATTTAATTTGTAAGTGAAGAATTATCTTCTACTGTAATTACATTGTTTTTATTCGCATAACCGTCCGTTTTGAGCTCCCAAACGGTATTCCCGTCCGAATCCTCATCTGTTTTGGCAAAACCGAAAGATTTAAAAAGCTCACGTACCATTTTATTCTTTGCAGTCGGATAATAATATCCTCTTATAATCTTTATTCCTCTTTGCCTGCTGCGCTCTACAAGCCTGTCGAGCATCGCAAGCTCCATATCTCTTTTCAGAACACGGCAACTCATTATCCATAAATCTATATTAAGGATAACACCGTCGATTTTACCTATAACTACTGAAACGACCCCGTTATCACCAAATTTATCCGTAAGCTTACCGTAAAGGCGTATATATTCATCGCTGCGGTATACCGATTCCATTTCGCTTGATGTATAACGCTTAGTAGTCACATTAAACTGATTGCTTTTATTTGTAAGCTGTGTTATCCTCTGAATATAAACAGGTATAAAATCATCAATAACTGCCTTCATATCAAGGCTCAGAAGATATTCCCCGTAATCGGAAAACGACGCTTGCTGAGCGGCTCTTTCCGCATTAGCTTTATACATTTCGTTTCTCTTGATATCATCAGTACTGAAATTGGTAACCTCAAAATATCCGCTTCTGTCTATATTCATAATATAATTTTCAACACTGTCCATCTGAGGTACCGCAACGCCCTGAACCTGCGCACGTACAATTTCCCTTTCGGCGGGGTTATCGTCGGCAAATACTATCGCGTCGGGAAAAATATTCAACTCATTTGCTGTTTCAATTATATTTCTGTCCTTATTTTCCCAATTTGCTTTAATTATTATGAAATCCTCAGGTCTGAGCGCCCCCTCAGGGTGATTAAGACCCGCTATTGCATTTTCATAATCATTCTTTGAGCATATCGTAAGAATCACACCGATATCCTTAAGCTGTTTTACATAGCTTTGAAATTCATAATACGATTGTGAAACACCCGTTTCCTGACCTATCTGTATGCCGTCAACACCGTCGTCACCGACAACTCCTCCCCAAAGAGTATTGTCGAGGTCAAGTGCAAGCGCCTTTTTATTTCTTCCGAATACGGATTTTATTATATTGGACAGATTAAAGGAAAATTCAGGAATAGCCTCGGTGCACATCGCATATTTATACATATTCCAGTATGACGGGTCGCTCCATCGCCTCAGACCGTATGAAGCGGATATAAAGTTGATATCGTTTATATAAAAGCCCTCATTCTTTTCCGCATACTCATAGAACAACCGATTCAGTCTGCTGACAAAATTCGAGCGCCCTCTGTAATCGGAGCAGTCTTTATTTCCCATAAGCCTGTAAAACGGCATTTCAAAATTATTCTGTATTATCGGACAATGATATGTTTCCGTTATCTTATCCCAAATCTGCTCAAACTTTAAATATTCCGTTCTGAGCTTTTCCCCGACCTGCTCCTTAGAGTCTGAAACCGAAGGGTAATTTACGATATTGCGGCTTGTAGTATGGATATAAACAATATCGGGGGAAAAATTTATAAGCTCTTCACTGGGGTACATAGCGTCCTGCCAATACTGATTGTATTCAGATTGATAAAATTCCGGTTCAATTCCCCGGTCGAGCAAAAACAGCTCAAGGTATACAACTATATCATTAGTCGTGGAACCGCCGAAAACGGCAATCTTCTTCCTTAGTCTGTCCCTGCCGTCAGCCAGGAGCATACGTCTTAGCGACTTTCTCTTTTTAATTATATAATCGCTGTCAAACGGATATTCAAGTTCCTTCATATATCCACCCCATCACAAAGACGCAAACCTCAGTTTACGACCCATTAATATTACAGTACTCCTGTCAATCCTCGTCCTTCAGACCACCGTCAACTATTTTCTTGCCCTTTGCCTGAGTTCTGAGATTTTCCAGATTATCCGCATTATCTCCGACGGCTGAGTATGAAACCATGGCGAAAAGCATATCTGTAATTTTACACTGCTTTGCAAAATCAACAAGATTCAGTTTAAAGTATCTCATATCGACAACATATATTTCCTCATATGAGCCGAACAGATATCCGGGTATGGCATTTCCGTAGCTGTCCTTGACAATCAGCAGTTTTTTGCCGTTTTTGACATTGGTTTTTACCTTTACGACCTGTTCATCTCCGCCCATAAAGGTCAGATATGCACTTCTCACATCTCCAACGCCGTTGAAGAATTTTCCTTTTCCGGTGTATTTAAAATCCGTTGTGTAGTAGTAGGTCATACATTTATCGATATTATCGGGAGTATAATACGAAAATACCTCGCTGTCCTTATTGAGATTTGCATCTCCCGTAAAGCCGTACATTGTTCCTACAAAGCCTTCCATATCGTTCTTCTTATATGTATCGAGTTCCTTGAAATCAAGCCCCGCCGCCTTTGCAAAGGTCTGCGCCGCATAATATGCTCCGAGGGGCGTCCAGTGATGGTCGGTGCGGAAATATATTTCCTCATCCTTATGCTCACCCAATACATCGGTAATATCTACGGATACAATATCCTTGTCAAGCTTACTCTCAATGCTCTCAATACTGTCCTTCTGACTGGCATTGAAATCCGAATAACTGTCAGGCGTATAATATTCGCTTGCCAGAGGCGCTATCAATGAATATATTTTAACACTGTCGCCGAGGTCCTTATGGAAATTGTTAAGTGCCTTTGCATAGGTGCTTCCGCTTCCGCCTCCGAATAGCTCCAGCGCACGGTAATGACCGTTGCTCTTTACAACGATTATACCGTTTTCAACGGTAACCTCCTCTTCCTTTGAGGATTCCTTCTGCGACTCCTGAGATGATTCAGTTTTGCTTTCCTCCGGCTTACTGTTTTCTGTTGAGCTTTCGCTCTCCTGCTGTGATTCAAGCTTGGAGTTTTCATCCTTACTCGGCGCTGAACTTTCGCCCGACTTATCTTTATCATCATTTAGTGGTTTAACAACGCTTGGTTTTCCGATAACCTTTACCTCGTCTTCTGTATGTATACCGAAAAGTGATTTAAAACTATACCCCACATTCTTTAAATTATCACGGTAAGGAACAGTATCATCATAATACTCGGTAACTCCGGAGGTATATTCACCGGAAATATACGAATCAAATGTGAACTCCGGCATTTGAGCAAGCTTTCGCTTTTCTATTTCAGATTTCTCAGGACGGGGCAGAACAATCATAAGTATAGCTATGGCAATAAAAACGGGGACGGTTATCATCAGGGAGATAACTGCAAATCCGTGCTCTACGCCTTTTCTGCTCATATTATTAAGACCCTTTTTTCTTTTGAATTCCACATCTTTGTTATCCATCTATAACTCCTCTTATCAGAAACGAAAATACAGGAACGGATTATTTGTATTGTCAACAAGCAATATACTCGATAAAATCAGCAATGCACAGCATATAAGCGTTCCGCCAATCTGGCCTACCGCATATACTTTATTATTTCCCCATTTGTAGAAGAAATATTTAACTTTTTGAAGCACAGGCATTGATACGATTATTGCAAAAATAATCAGGAAAAGATTATTAAGCAGCGAATCCCTTGTCAGTACATCCCAAAGCGCGTTTCCGTTTGTCAGCATACTTATTCCGGAAATATTCATAAAGAACCTTCCGAGCTGCCCGAGGTCGGTAAAATAGAATATACCAAAACCTATAACTATTATTATCTTACTGTAAATATGAGTCCATACCTTATTCCATTTTTTAAGCCTTTTCTTTCCGATTTTTGTTTCGATAAATATGAATATTCCGAAATAAAGACCCCAAAAAATAAAATTCCACGAAGCACCGTGCCACATACCGGTGCAGAACCAAACAAGAAACAGGTTAAAATACTTTCTCGGCTTGCCGAAGATAGGCACATAGAACAGATAATCTCTGAAAAATGAACTTAAAGAAATATGCCACCTCTGCCAGAACTCGCTGATAGTTTTACAGATAAACGGATAGTTAAAGTTTTCGTTGAAATGGAAGCCGAACATTCTTCCCAGACCTATAGCAATATCCGAATAGCCGCTGAAATCGAAATAAACATAAAGAGAATAGAGAATGACCGTATACCACGTTCCGAAAAAAGACAGATTTGTTATATCCGTTCCAAAGAACTGCTCGACAACGGCATAAAGATTATTTGCTATTATAACCTTTTTTGCAATTCCGAGAATTACTCTTTTTGCGCCCTCGCTGATATCTACAGCCTTTATTTTTCTGTCCGAAATTTCCTTATCAATAACGCTGTACCGAACAATAGGTCCGGCAACAAGCTGAGGAAACAGCGACAGATAAAGCAAAAATTTAAAATAATTTTTCTGCGGCTCCACAGTACCCCACAGACAGTCCATAACATAGGAAATAGCCTGAAATGTAAAGAAGCTTATACCGATAGGCATGACTATATTCGGAACAGGTATTCCGAGTCCGGTAACCGCATTTATATTCTCTACAATAAATCCGCTGTATTTAAAAACAATAAGCAAACCAAGATCAAAAATTATCGCCGCAGCAGCTACAAGTTTTTTCTTTTTTTCCCCTCCAAGTGAACTGATAAACCCTGAAGCAAGCCAGTTGACAAACGCGCTTACAATGAGAAGGCATACCCACACCGGCTCGCCCCATGCGTAAAAAACAAGAGAGGATATAACAAGAACAACATTTTTCTGATTGATGGTTCTGCACAGATAATAAAAAATCAGACAAACAGGCAAAAAAACATACAAAAAGAACAAAGACGAAAATACCATTTCATTTCTCCAAAATTCTACAAAATTCCAACAACATAAATTTATTTTACTCCACCAAATAAATAATATCAAGAAGTTTAGTTCCTTTTTTTATTACAATTTTGTAAAACGGTGATTTGCACAAAAAACACAGGATATTTCTTCTTAAAATATAATCTTTAGACACTCCGCAAAAACAGCCTCAACCCCTGTATGCCGCAGTTCACTGCAGCATATAAGGCTTTGGCTGTTTTCTCACTTATTACCCTGTATAAGCTTTTTATATACCCTTTCACTGCAATTTTTATCACTGAAGGCAAAGGTATTATTTATTCTTTCAAGGTATTTATCCTTGATTTTGCAATCATTTTTCATATAATCTATTATAAGGTCCACAGTCGAATCTATATCATATACAATCTCTCCAAAGCCGTCACGCTCATAATCGTAATAGCCCTCCGTATATGAATGTTCTCCGCTGAAAAACGTCTCCTTATCGAATTGAGTGTATATAATGGGTTTTCTGAGATATGCAAAATCAAACGCAACAGATGAATAGTCTGTAAGCATAAGATTGCTTTCAGCAAAAATCTCACGGTAGGTCTTTTCCGTATCAAAGAAAAGAACGTCTTCATTTTTATCAAATAAATCAATATACGGCTCAATAATCGGGTGAGGCTTGCAGCAAACCTTATAGCCGTATTTTTTTGCAGCCTCCAGAAGTCTTTCGTTATTTAAAAGCGAATTGTAGAAATGATAGTACTTGCTTTCCTTAAAGTCATCTCGTATTATCCATATTCCCGTAGCCGGGTCGGGATATTTCATAAGAGATTTTCTCCATGTAGGCATAAAAGTAATATATTTCTTTTCATCATGATAAAGCAAATCGTTTCTCGGGAATCCCGTAAGCCACACATTTTCCGGCTTGTAGAAATAATCATAGTCAAAAATTGACTTATACTCCTGGTTCGTCGTTACAACAAATCCGAAAATATTTCTGTTATAAAGATTAAGCCACGAAGATATATCGTCCTTTGTAACACCATGCTGCAAAAACACAAAACGGTTTTTGCAAAGAATATCCCTATAATACATATTTCCTTTAAGGAAAGGATTCACTACAGGGTTATTTCCCTGCGAGGATATAATATACGAACTGAGAAGATGGTATATTTTGTGTTTTTTTGAATTAGTTGAGATAGTCTTTCCGATTTTCGCCATTCTCTTGCCCTCATCGGAATTCCCATCTATGACAAAATAGCATTTTATCTTTTTATTTTTCACCTTCTGCATATATTTGAAAAATGCCTCTCCGTTATCATCGGCTTTATTTGTTCTGTCGGAAATAAGCCATATATCCTTCCTGAAAAACGGCTTTATAATATGATAAAGTATTCTTGC
>CANRDH010000017.1 GCA_947629295.1 uncultured Clostridia bacterium | reverse complement strand
ATTATTTATATTTTGGATCGGTTCAAAAGACTTGTTATGCTTATGACAGAGGATAAAATCAGGGAAGATGAAAGAGATCGGTGGTTTAAAGGTGCTGAGGCAGAGGATCCTGTAAAATGCGGTTTCCCTCGGTGCAGAAAATGTAATTCTTTGTTATCCTGTTTCGGATGTAAAATATGTGGTCAATATAAACAGGGCTATAATTTATATACATAAATTCAAGAATGACTCCGGTGATGCTTCGGGGTCATATCTGTTTTTTGTAAGGGATATTTTTTATATAATACGGCATATACATTACAAAAGGGAATGGGGGAATTGTAATGGAATATACCGATGAGGAAATGCAGGAAACAGAGGAAAATCAATCCGATGATTACAGAGGAGAGGAAGCAGAAAAGCCTTCTGTTCGTGGAAACGGTATGCTGCTGATTATAATTCAGCTTATTGTGAGTGCTGTTATAGTAATTGCGGCATTTGTAATAAAGCTTATCGGCGGAACGCTGCACAGTCAGATAGGTACATGGTTTTATGATAATTACAATAATTCGATTTTTATTAATACGGCAGATGGCACCGTGCCTTATACCGATAATATAAAGCTTAAGGAAACCAGTACACCTACGCCTGATATTGAAATAAGGGAGAATGAAGATATAACGGAAAAACTTAAAAAGAATATAACTGAGCCGCTGAAGGAAGCGGTAATTACTTCGGGCTTCGGTTCAAGAGAACTTAACGGTGAGGAGCAAAACCACAAGGGTATAGACCTCGGGGCAGATAAGGGAACGGAAATTTATGCCGCATTTGAAGGAACGGTTGTAATCTCTCAGGAAGATTCGACTTATGGCAATTATGTAGTAATTTCTCATAACGATAATGTCAAGACGCTTTATGCTCATTGCTCCAAGCTTCTTGTAAAAAAAGGAGATAAGCTCAAGGCGGGAGATAAGATAGCCCTTGTGGGAGCAACAGGTGATGCGGACGGCAATCATCTTCATTTTGAAGTACTTGTTGACGGAAAAAATATTGACCCGTCAAAGCTTCTCAGCTATCCGACGGCAGGAGTTGAGTGACGCTCTATGCATATAAAAATAGGAAATCTTACCGTTGAATTAAGCTTTCCTCTTGCCGCGGCAATGACGGCGGTTATAATATGCGACAGCTCGATGTCTGTTACGATATGCTTCATCGCCGCGATTATGCATGAGGCAGGGCACATTTTGGCACTGCGGAGGTACGGATCTTTTCCGAAAAAAATAAAGCTTACCCTTTTTGATATTGCAATAATAGACAGAAATAAACAGCTCAGAGGGCTTAAAAAGGAGCTTGTGGTTATTCTTGCAGGGGTGACAGTCAATATCGCAGCTGCGATTCTGTCCTATGCGCTGAATAAGTTTTTTCCTTGCGCCTTTTTTGAGAACCTGCTTGCGGCAAATTTAACATTGGCGGTATTCAACAGTCTTCCTGTGGATTCGCTTGACGGGGGTCAGGCGGTATTTTTGCTTTTATGTGAAAAAATGGATATAAAACGTGCCATGTCGGTGCTTGATGTTATTTCATTTATAATACTTATTCCAATCGGCTGTCTCGGATTTCTGGTTCTGCTCAAATCAAAATATAATTTTACACTTCTGCTTACGGCAATATATCTTATGGCACTTATTCTTATAAGAAAAAGCGGAGATATTTTTTCCGAAATGCATAGTAAACGTGATAAATATGAGGATTAATGCAATCCTAAAGAGATGTCCCTATTTTGATGGGAATTATTTTTTATATTGTAAAGAATATTATTTCCCGATCATTTGTAACACCTTTTCGCGCATATTGACAAATTATAATACAAAGTATAAAATGTATTTGAACTTGAAGTGTGTTTTATAGAGAAAATGTTTAATATTGTAATAATAAAACAGGTGAGGTAATGCTGTTATGGAATATAAATCTACCAGACGCGGAATAGAAATAAAACTTGATGATGCGTTTAATCTTAAAAATACCTTTGACTGCGGACAATGCTTTCGTTGGACGGAGAATGACGACGGCTCGTATTCGGGAATTGTAAGAGGAAAATATGCCCGTGTTATAAACAGCAAAGACAGAATTATTATTGAGGGCTGCAGTGAGGAAGATTTTTTGAATATATGGAAAGTGTATTTTGATTTTGATAATGATTATAACGGGATAAGAAAAGAGATATCCGAGCTTTGCCCAAGACTCATATGTGCGCTTGACAGTATAGACGGGATACGCATACTTTCCCAGGAGCCTTGGGAGGCATTATGCTCTTTCATAATATCGCAGAATAATAATATTCCCAGAATAAAGGGAATAGTTACAAGACTTTGCGAGGGCTTTGGCGAAAAGGGAGAATATGGCTATTCGTTTCCTTCGGCTGACAGGATAGCTCAATGCAGCGTGGAAGAACTCGCTCCCCTCAGAGCGGGATTCAGGGCTGCGTATATATCGGACGCCGCTAAGAAAGTATCAAGCGGTGAGGTCATACTTGAGGATATGTATTCTGCGCCCATAGACCAATGCAGAACGCAGCTCATGAAAATAAAAGGAGTGGGACCAAAGGTTGCGGAATGTACTCTTCTGTACGGTCTGCACAGGCTTGACGCGTTTCCGATAGACGTATGGATGAAAAAGGCTCTTTCAACGCTTTTCAGCGGGGTAAGCGTTGACGGTCTGGGAAGATATGCCGGAGTCGCCCAACAGTATATATTTCATTTCATCAGGCTTAACCCTGAAAATGTCGAAATATAACCGGTGAACCGGCTTGTTGAACTACGGAGATGTCCCATGTGATTACATAATATGTTGATGACAATACCCTGTTGTACCGGTGTTGGCATATTTAGACACAGTGTTTTATAGGACAAAAATAAGAGCCGCCGGTGGGATATTTCCGCCGACGGCTTTTAGCTGATATATGGAGTCAACTCTTTTGAATGGATCTCTTAAGCTGGTCGAATGTTACGCCGTATTTTTCCGCTATGTCCTTAGCGTAGCTCACACCCTCAGGCGGGGCAAGGAATACCTTGTACGAGCGCTCCCCGTCATGTATTCCCGTTATAAGACTTGCTACTTTTATATCACCCTCAAGTGAGTTCATAGTATCAAGCTCCATTGCAAGCTCATGCATATGTGTATTAAATATTGTTCTTGCTCCGAGATACCGTAAAGCCTTTACAACATCTTTCGCTATGTATAATCCCTCTGCAAATGAGGTTGTCGCAAGAGATTCATTGAACAGGAGAAGACTCTTGTTTGTCGCCGCAGAGAAAATTTCGCTCAGCCGCTTCGATTCTTCACCCAGTCTTCCGAGATTTACAGTCTGATTTTCGTCGGCGGGGAAGTGTGTATATATGTTATCCACAGGCGAGAGAGAAGCGGATTCTGCAGGTACAAAAATACCGTGCTGTGCAAGCAGGAAAAGTATTCCGACCGCTTGTGTAAAGGTTGTCTTTCCGCCGCGGTTTGGGCCTGTCATAATATAAATTCCATGCTCCGGATTGAAGTCGATATCATTTCTTATGATATCAATTTTTTTATTCTTTTCGAGCTGAATACCGAGCTTGAGGTTATATATACCCTTTGCGCTCAACTCACGCCTTTCAATATCAAGAATTTCGGGTTTGCACATAGGCTGACCCAATGACATAAGCTTATCACAGTATTCTGCCCAGCGTATATAGAAAATGAATTCAGGTATGAGCTTTGTAAGACTGTATCCGCTTATATTTACATATCTTGAAAGCTTGCTCTTTAACTGTTTGACAATGGAGCCAAGCATATCCGTAACAGCCCTGCTCAGTGTGTTCATTAGAGGGTCCTCTCCCGCAACCTTGCCGACCGTGTGGATTTTTGTCATTCCGTCAAAGGATGTACCGCCGTGTATTTCGCTCTTTTTAGATGCAAAATCAAGGAATTTGTTAAGAAGACCGGGACGTGAAAATGTTGTGTCGTTAATTGAAACTATGCCGACCTCCACAGGACGCATATGATTGTCAAGATTGACGCCGAGAGAAACGCTTCTTATCTGTCCGATCTCCCCCATAAGCTCCTTTATATCATCATTAAGATGCTCAAATCCGCTTTCATTGTACACGGAGCTGACATATTCCTTCATCTGTTTAAGACCTTCGGATTTTATATCATTTTCCGTAAGACTTTGGTTAATACCCGTGATACAGTTTACATAAACATCAAGCTCCTGAAGACGGTTTACAAGCTGCCAGATTGGGGCGGCTGTATTATCCTTGACGGATCTTTCGAGATCTTTGAGGTAATTAAGCTGCTCTAAAAGGTCCTTTATTTTGTTGCGGAGCGTCGGGAATTTTAATATATCCTCAAATATATCACAACGGTAACGTATTATTTCCGGGTCGCTTTCGAGCTTTACCATCATTTTTTTAATTATATTCCGCTCATATTCGCTTTCGGTTATATGCTCACAGATATATTCAAGAGAAAGATCATTGCACGTCTCGTCTGTCAACAATGCTGACGACGGGGTTTTATCCTGCGGATAAAGAAGACTGAAATTATCCATATTACTTTTTGCAATAAAATTGAAATAGATTTTATTGTTTTCCTTTCTATCAGATTGTATAAAAGATCTGCTTACGGCCGGACAGTGCGTCAATGCCTATGCCCGGTGTCTGCGATAAATTCGGCGGCAGTTCAGCGTCGGGTGTGCCTGAGCGCCCCCATTTTGATACTTCCTGTGTGGTAACGCCGATCGGTTCACCGAGCCGCTCCTGTGTAATACCTTTTGCAGTGCGGTATTTTTTTATTTGCTTGCCGATAATGCTCATTTGTATCAACCCCTCGTTGATTTTTTGTATTTTTATAGTATCAAAAAACAGGAGATTTTTCAAGTTATTATTAAGAAATAAAACAGATTAAGTCTAAGAAATAACTTTGTTGTTATATTTTTATTCCTATTATGTACCCGAAAAACTTTTTTGAATAAATTTAAAGGTGTAAAAAAAATTTCTGCGTATATTTTTACAGAAAGTATTTTATGACTTGAAATCGGGAGGTACTGCAGTGAATATAAGAGAGCAAAGCGAAGAGATAGAAACGAAAATACTTTCCCCATTTGCATGCCTTTCCTCAAAAACCGCAGGCAGAGAGCGAGAAGAAGAAAAATGTCCTGTAAGGACGGATTTTCAGCGGGACAGGGACAGGGTGATACACTGTAAGGCTTTCCGCAGGCTGAAGCATAAAACGCAGGTTTTTCTTTCTCCCGAGGGCGACCACTACCGCACAAGGCTTACTCATACTCTTGAGGTTTCCCAGATAGCACGTACAGTTGCAAGGGCATTGCGGCTCAATGAGGATCTGACAGAGGCAATATCTCTTGCGCATGATTTGGGACATACGCCGTTTGGTCATGCGGGTGAAAGGGCGCTTGACAGTCTAATGCCGGGAGGCTTCAGACATTATGAGCAAAGTCTGAGAGTAGTGGAGCTTCTTGAAAAGGACGGCAGGGGGCTTAATCTTACATATGAAACGAGAAACGGTATATTGTGCCATACAACGGGCAGGGAAGCTGATACACTCGAGGGAAGGATTGTAAGGACAGCGGACAGGATAGCATATATAAATCATGATATAGATGATGCGGTAAGGGCGGGTATAATATCGGTAAATGACCTCCCGGGAGATGTGATAGGGATTCTGGGAAAAACTACTTCCGAAAGAATAAATGCTCTTGTACTTTCCCTGATAGAAAATTCTGAGGGTAATGACCTCAGAATGGGAGATGAGGTTCAGGAGGTTTTTGACAGCCTGTATAAATTCATGTTTACCAATGTTTACTGCAATGAATATGCAAAGCATGAGGAAAAGAAGGTCCCGGATTTTATCTCGCTTCTTTATGAGTATTTTGTAAAGCGTCCGGAGCTTATGCCGGAGGAAAACAGACGTACCGCACAAACCGAATCGGTCGAGCGTGCTGTATGTGATTTTCTTGCAGGAATGACTGACAGATATGCGATAGAGCAGTTTAAAAGAATATTTGTTCCTAATTCATGGGTGGTGAGATGATTTGCGTGGATGATTCACGGGATGCTTTCACCGATTTGTGCAGAACAATAAAGATTATCGGAAATAAGGAAAGGAATGTGTAAGAAATTGCCTATACCTGATGAATTTATACAGGAGCTTAAAGCACGTATCATTATAGAAGACGTGATCTCAAGCTATGTAAGGCTTAAAAAAACCGGAAGAAATTATATGGGACTGTGCCCGTTCCATAATGAAAAAACTCCTTCGTTCAGCGTATCGCCGGAAAACGGTTTTTTCCATTGCTTCGGATGCGGGGTGGGAGGAGACGCGATAACATTTATAAGAAGAATAGAAAATCTTGACTATGTTGAAGCTGTAAAACTTCTTGCCGGGAGGGTTGGCATGACTGTTCCGGAGGATGGCAGAGACGACGGTATGGGCAGGCTTAAGACGAGAATATATGAGGCTAACCGAGAGGCGGCGAGGTTTTATCATAAGCAGCTTTATACGCCCGGCGGACAACAGGCGCTCGACTATCTCAGAAAGCGTCAGCTTTCCGAAAAAACCATTATTCATTTCGGTCTTGGCTATTCTCCCGCATCGCGGTTTGAGCTTGTGAATCACCTCAAATCCAAAGGCTTTTCGGGCAGCGAAATAATATCTGCAAATCTTGCGAATCAGTCAAAAAAGGGCTATCCCTTTGACAGATTTTCCGACAGGATCATGTTCCCGATAATTGACCTCAGAGGCAATGTTATCGCTTTCGGCGGAAGAATTATGTCGGATATAAAGCCTAAGTATCTGAATACCTCGGATACGCCTGTTTTCAATAAGAGCAGAAATTTGTTTGCACTTCAATTTGCAAAAAACAAAGCAAACGGTCAGCTCATTCTTGTTGAGGGATATATGGATGTCATTGCTCTGCATCAGGCGGGGTTTGAAAATGCCGTGGCAACACTCGGAACCGCTCTTACAAATGAACAGGCTATGCTTATAAAGCGCTATTGTGATGAAGTGGTGATATGTTATGATGCCGACGAGGCGGGGCAGAAGGCCACGCAAAGAGCAATAGGCATACTCAGACCGACCGGACTGAGGGTGAAGGTTCTGACGGTGCCGAACGGCAAGGACCCGGATGAATTTATAAAATCCTACGGAGAACAGGGAAGCGCCAGATTCGGTATGCTGCTTGAGAAATCGGGAAATGATATAGAATACAGACTTAACAAGCTCAGGTCGGGCTTTAATCTGAAATCCGACGAACAGAGAGTTGAATTTCTCAACAGGGCGGCTGTGCTTATGTCCGATATAGAGAATCCTGTTGAGAGGGATATATATGCAGCAAAGCTCTCTGCGGAGCTTAATGTTGAAAAAAGTGCTTTTTTACAGATCGTGCAGAGGAATTTCAGGAGAAAGGAAAATAAATTCAAAGGCGAGGAGCAAAGGAGGGCGGCAAATGAGCTCTCGGCTGTTAATGACAGAATGAATACGGAAAAGCGTTTCAGGCTCAGAGCAGCGTCTGCGGAGGAGGCTTTGATTGCCGTTATGATTCTGAACCCGGATGTTGCAATAAAGGTGGTCCGGAGAGTAAACCCCGAGCTTTTCATTACAAGCTTTAACAGAAGAATATATGATGTTCTGAGCGATAGGGTAAAAAACAACAGGGAGATAACCCTTGCGGATATATCGGGAGATTTTTCAGTTGATGAAATGAACAGTATAACAAGAATAGTTATTTCCCATACGAGAGAAAACGACCCGTGGGCGGCTGCGGAAAAATATATACTTATGCTCGAGGACGAGGCACAGCGTCTGACGCCTGAGCAGATAGAAAACTCCGACCCGGAGGCTTTAAACGAATATATTAAAAATAAGCTCAGAAAAATGAAGGATAAGAAGCAATGACAGGAGGAGAATTTATGAGCGTACAGCAGACTGATAAGAAAAATATCCTTAATGATTTGATTGAAATAGGAAAAAGTAAGGGACAGCTTACAAACAAGGAGATTTTTGACGCTACCGGTGAGATGGATATTGAACCCGAACAGATGGAGCGTTTTTATGATATGCTCGAATCCAGCGGTGTGGAAATAGTTGAAACAATGGACGATTTAATGCTTGACGATGAGGAGCTTACAGATATGTCCGAAAGCATTGAAAAGGATACCGATATAAGTGATTCCGTTGTCTTTACCGATGATCCCGTGAGAATATACCTTAAGGAAATCGGACGGGTTCCGCTGCTTTTGCCGAATGAGGAGGCTGAGCTTGCGGTAAAGATACTTGAGGGGGACGAGCAGGCGAGCCAAAGACTTGTTGAGGCGAATCTTAGACTTGTTGTAAGTATAGCAAAACGCTATCTCGGAAGAGGAATGCAATTTCTGGATTTGATACAGGAGGGCAACCTGGGTCTTATGAAAGCGGTTGAAAAATTTGACCATACAAAGGGCTTCAAGTTTTCGACCTATGCGACATGGTGGATAAGACAGGCAATAACCCGTGCGATAGCCGATCAGGCAAGGACGATAAGAATACCTGTGCATATGGGGGAAACCATAAACAAAATAAAAAAAGCGTCGGGTCAGCTTCTGCATGAAAACGGACATGAGCCTACTGTTGAGGAGATATCGGAATATCTTAATATTTCAACAGATAAGATATGCGAGGCGATGCGCGCTTCACAGGAGCCCGTTTCTCTTGAAACGCCTATCGGTGAGGAGGAAGACAGTCATCTCGGGGATTTTATTCCCGATGATTCCACACTTACCCCGCAGGAGGCTGCCTCACAGACTATGCTTAAGGAACAGCTTTCGGATGTTCTGTCAACTCTTACGCCCCGTGAGGAAAAGGTCATACGTCTGCGCTTCGGACTAGATGACGGCAGACCGAGGACGCTTGAGGAGGTCGGGGACGTTTTCGAGGTCACCCGTGAAAGGATAAGACAGATTGAAGCCAAGGCGCTGCGGAAGCTCAGACACCCGAGCAGAAGTAAAAAGCTGAAATGATGAAACAGAGTTATTCTCGTATTTACGGGAATATCACTTTTGTGCAACGGAGGAATTATGATAGATAAGGAAATATTGGACGATTGCGGAAACACCGAATCATACTCGTATTACAGTAGCCTGATATCCGAGGCATCCGCTTCGGGATGGGTTTATATTGACAGGCTTGAAAGGTTTGCAGAATATCCGGACATCACCGAGGAAAAATTCACTGAGATTTTGTGTGCTCTGGCTGACAGAGGCATTGATGTGCTGCCGTATGCGGAATATCCGTTTGATAACAGGTATTTTAAGGAAATGCTGAAGGAAATATTAAAATATCCTCTTGAGAATGAAAATAAAACAGCCATGAGAAAAAACGATGATCCCATAAAACTGTATTTTGATGAAATAGTCAATATACCGGTAATATCGCACGGTGAGGAAAGAGATCTGATTTTTGATATTGCAGACGGTGAAGAGGATAAGAAAGAAAGGCTGATCGAATCAGCTATGTTCATTCCTGTTGCCCTTGCATATAAGTATCTTGGGAAGAATGTTCTTTTTCTTGATCTTGTTCAGGAGGGGAATATGGAGCTTATGTCGGCGGCGGAACAATTTGATTACAGCAAAAACATAAGCTTTTTTGCTTACGCCGCTTTCAGAATAAACCGAAAATTGCTTGAGCTGACCGATAATGATCATGAAACCGTGAGGCTTCCTGCGGGACTTGCGGAGGACATATCCAAAATACTTGAAGAAACCGGAAAAAATACGGGGGAAAACAAAAGGAAACTGACAGATAGGGAGCTGTCCGAAATTTTGGATATACCTCAGGAAAGAATATCCGCCGCAAGGGCAGCCCTGAGGGATATTTCCGACGGAAAGACTTCAGCGCGGTGTGAGAAAGCAACTGCTGCCGAGGTTCCTGAACAACAAAAAAGTGAAGCCGAAAAGCAGCTGTCAAAGCAGGTTGAGGATATACTTGCCGCTCTGCCGGAAAAAGAGGCAAAAATCATAGCCATGCGCTTCGGGATAGGACATAATAAAGCTATGACAGCAGAGGAAATAGCCGAAAAGCTTGGAGAGGATACGGAAGAAATCAAAAAATGCGAACAACAAGCACTCCGTATGCTGGGAGCGCCGCAGACAGCGGACGCGCTTTGAACAAACCGATCCGCGGCTGCATAAATGCGGAGATTTTTCCTTTTCGGTTATAATTATTATCAGGAGGTTATTATGACGAACGAAACTCAGCCAGATAAAAAGACCGTGCTCAAGGAGCTTACGGAACTGGGAAAGACGAAAGGACATTTAAGCAATAAGGAGATACTTGATGCTATTGCGGAAATGGATATAGACGCAGAGCAAATGGAGAAATTCTATGATTCTCTTGAAACAAACGGAATAGAAATTGTAGAAAGTGTTGACGGTATAATTCTTAATGACAGCGAGCTTGCGGATATTGATACGGGCGATGCAGATAATTCGGTTGATTTATCCGATGGGATTTCCATAGATGATCCGATAAGATTGTATCTTAAGGAAATAGGAAGCGTACCGCTTCTTACAAGTGAGGAAGAAACAGAGCTTGCAATAAGAATATTAAACGGTGACGAGGAAGCTAAGCAAAAGCTTTCCGAAGCTAATCTCAGGCTTGTTGTAAGTATAGCAAAGCGATATCTGGGCAGGGGTATGCAATTTCTTGACCTTATACAGGAGGGAAATCTCGGACTGGTTAAAGCAGTCGATAAGTTTGACCATACTAAAGGTTTTAAATTCTCTACATATGCCACATGGTGGATAAGACAGTCAATAACCCGTGCAATAGCCGATCAGGCCAGAACTATAAGGATACCTGTACATATGGTTGAAACTATTAATAAAGTCAAAAAAGCTTCAAGTCAGCTTTTGCATGAAACGGGTCATGAGCCGACGCCGGATGAAATTGCGCAGCTTCTGAATATGTCACCTTCAAAGGTAAGAGAAATAATGCAGGTGGCGCAGGAGCCTGTTTCTCTTGAAACACCTATCGGTGAGGAGGAGGACAGCCACCTTGGCGACTTTATTCCCGATGATGACGCACCCGCTCCTCAGGACGCGGCTTCAAGCACATTGCTCAAGGAACAGCTTACTGCCGTTCTCGGCACTCTTGCACCGAGAGAGGCTAAGGTCCTCAGACTCAGGTTCGGTCTCGACGACGGCAGAGCAAGGACTCTTGAAGAAGTCGGAGAGGAATTTAAGGTTACAAGAGAACGCATCAGGCAGATTGAGGCAAAAGCACTGCGCAAGCTAAGACATCCAAGCAGAAGTAAAAAGCTAAAGGATTTTCTGAGTTAAGCATAATGAATAAAATGCCGTTTTGTCGTAAATTTTGGAGAATTTTATAATAATAACGAAATTTTTTGTGCAAAACTCACATAGATGGTTGTATAAATTTATTGGATTTTTGTGTTGACAAGGCGTATATTGATAATGTATAATAGTTGGGTATCGTAATGACACAAACCCCTGCCTTATGGCGGATGGGAGGGAAGATAAATGGCAGAGATCAGAATTAAGGACAATGAATCTCTTGAAAGCGCACTCAGAAGATTTAAGAAACAGTGTGCAAGAGCCGGCGTTATCGCTGAGGTTCGCAAGAGAGAGGCATACGAGAAGCCTTCCGTAAAGCGTAAGAAGAAATCTGAAGCTGCTCGTAAGCGCAAGTACAAATAATTTGAATTGTACACAGAAATTAGGGGATATTTCCTGAGGGTGACTGTCTGCTTCGGCAGAGCGGGCTTTCACGGAGATATCCTTTTTTTGTATCATATGGCTTTATGGAGGTGAGGAATTGAAAATACTTACTCCAACCGTCGCTTTGGAAAGGGTTACGGATATAACACCCGAGCTTCTGCGGCAAATGGATATAGACGCTATTCTGCTTGATGTTGACAATACACTTGCTCCACCGACGGATAAAACTCCGTATGAGGGTGTGCTGAGATGGATAGACGAAATGAAGGCTGAAGGCTTTGATATAGTTATATGCTCAAATAATTTCAATTCAAGAATAAAACCGTTTTCGGACTCTGTGGGTCTTGATTGTGTAGCTATGAGTCTGAAGCCGTTTCCGTTCGGATTTAACAGAGCAAAAAGGAAGCTTGAGGAAAAGCCGAAGTCAGTCGTTGTTGTGGGCGACCAGATATATACGGACGTTTTGGGAGCAAACCTTGCCGGGATGAAATCAATATTGTTGATACCTCAATCTGAGGAGCACGGATTCAGTATAAAATTAAGACGCAGTATGGAGAAAAATGTCCGAAAGAAATTGAAGATAATGAAAAGAGGAGAAAGCTATGTCGATAAGTGATACGGATTGTATCGACGCAATGGCAGTTGACGGTAAAGAGCTTATTATGCTTGTTTCGGACCATTTCACATGGGCGTTCGAGCAGGTTGAGCACTTGAAATATCTGCAAAGGAAATTCAATACATATATCCGCTTTATAGAAAATAAAGGTTGGAAGGAACGGTTCGGTGATATGGAATTTGACGCCTATATAATTGAGGTGGTTTTTAAGTATCCGTATCATAAATCGTTTATAAGAATGATAGAGTCAGTCAAGGATAAGCTTGACGAAAAAAATATAAAAATAGTTTACAGGGTAAAGGAGGATGAAGATGAAAAAGATACTTTTTATTCTTGGACCTAATCTCAATATGGTGGGTATAAGGGATGTCGGTACATACGGAACGGAGACAGCGGAAAGTATTAATAATGACGTAATTTTATGGGCTAGTGAAATGAATTTGGATATTGAAATATATCAGTCGAACCATGAGGGGGATATTATTGATAAAATACACAGTGCGTATGGCAATAAGGATGGGATAATTATAAATGCGGGAGCACTCACTCATTACAGCTATGCTCTTGCAGACGCTATATCATCCGTGCATATCCCGACTGTTGAAACACATATGTCAAATAT
Organism: uncultured Clostridia bacterium; assembly: GCA_947629295.1. Taxonomy (GTDB): domain Bacteria; phylum Bacillota; class Clostridia; order Oscillospirales; family Acutalibacteraceae; genus UBA1213. The sequence goes on along the minus strand of CANRDH010000017.1, from coordinate 4,339 downwards.
CGGCGCAAGAGAGGAATTCCGCAGAAAATCAGTTATTTCTCCGGTATGCGCAGGGACAATAGCGGGCTTTGGAAAATACAGCTACTATCTTGCGCTTAAAGCGTTTTCGGAATACCTCGGAAAAAACGACGGCAATGACTAAACATTAAACTGAAATCTGAGAAAGGGAGAATGTATATGAATTCTTCACTTGAGCTGCTTGCGGCAATGCTTCCGGAAAGTGTTGACGCCGCTCTTATAATTTCAAATGAAAACAGAAGGTATTTTACGGAGTTTGTTTCCTCTCTCGGTTATCTTTTGCTTACAAGAGAGGAAGCATATCTGCTTGTTGATTTCCGCTATGCAGAGGCAGCGGCAAAATATGCAAAGGGTTGTACGGTTATACCGTATAAGCTTCTGCCTGAGGAAATAGGCAGACTTACGGTAAAGCATAATATACGTTCGGTTATGCTTGAGGGTTCTGCATTTACTCTGAATGATGCTGAAAGTATGGATAAGCTTTTAAAATCAAACGGAGCGGAGAGTATCCATTCAGGCGAGCTTGATAAGCTCATTACAAAGCTCAGGGTCATCAAGACCTCGTCCGAAGTTGATAAAATCATAAAGGCGCAGAGGATAACCGAGCAGGCACTTACCGAAACACTAAGACTTATAAAGGAGGGTGTAACCGAACAGGAAATTGCTCTGGAGCTTGAATATAAAATGCGCCGTCTGGGTGCGGAGGATGTTTCGTTTGAGCTTATTGTAATAGCAGGGGAGAAGACCTCCATGCCGCACGGTACACCGGGAAATAATAAAATAAAACCGGGTGATTTTATAACTTTTGATATTGGTGCGGTTTATAAGGGATATCACAGCGATATGACGCGAACCTATGCGCTAGGCTATGTAAGCGATAAGCAAAAACGTGTCTATGACACCGTATATCAGGCACAGAAGCTCGGACTTGAGGCTGTCAGGGGAGGAGCGGTATGCGGAGAGGTTGATAAAATCGTAAGAGATTATATATACCATGCGGGATTCGAGGGCTGCTTCGGACATTCCACGGGTCACGGAGTCGGTCTTGAGATACACGAACAGCCGCGGCTTTCCCCGAATGAGAAAACAGTTCTTCAAAGCGGTATGGTGGTGACGGTTGAGCCGGGTATATACCTTCCGGGTGAATTTGGCGTCAGGATTGAGGATATGGCTGTTGTGACTGCGGATGGCTGTATGAGCCTTGCGGTTTTGCCAAAGGAGCTTGTTATTTTGTGATTTTATTGACAATATATTTGCAATGTTATAAAATTATGTTATCGTTAATTTTGAAAGGAAGATAATCAGATGTATATATTTGAAGCTGAAATAAATAACAAAATCATTAAGCTTTATTCAAATTATCCGCTGAAAAATGCGGCGACAGCCGTGCTCAGAACTTTAAAGGCGGTGAGCGAAAAGACAAATATTTTCAATCCTACATTTGCTCTCAATTATGGATGGGCAAGGTTTTTTCTGAGCAAGAGAACAGATAAGAATAATTCGTATTACGTTGTACAGACAGCGGATTACAGAAATGACCCCATGAGCCTGAGAACCGATGATTGCTCGGACGCCCTTATTGTACAGAATATGCAGGTTGATACAAATGTAAAGGCAAAGGTTGAGAAGCCTGAGCCTACACTGTTTTCCGATACAATACTTGTGCTTAAGGAGGCAATAAATGCGGACGATGTGTACCTTAACCGGACAGAGCCGACACAGAATGGCGATTCGGGTTGGTACTTCGGTTTGCTCAACGATGAAAAAGAGGACAATCACGAGCCGGACGAGCTTGTTACGCTCAGAACAAGCGAGCTTATGAAATTCAGAAGCGAAGCGCTGAGAGTTTTGCAGATGCCTGTCGGAACTCTTGCGGTATTCCATAAGAACGCTATGACAGCTCTTGTTGACAAGGAAGATAACCCGCTTGAATTTACGACTGAAGAGGACAGAAGAAAATACATAGAGGAGAAAAGAGCGGCTCAGATGAATAAAAGTAATGATAGCTCCGCAGAAAAACCGGAGGATTGATATGTACAGCTTAATCCGAACACAAGGCAGAGCCCGCCGTGGAGAAATAAAAACTGTCCATGGCACTGTACAGACTCCTGCCTTTATGAATGTGGCAACGTGCGGGGCTATAAAGGGAGCTGTATCTGCGCTCGACCTCAAAGAGCTTCGATGTCAGGTACAGCTTTGCAATACATATCATCTGCATTTGCGTCCGGGTGACGTCAATGTGAAAAAGCTCGGAGGTCTGCACAAATTTACCCGCTGGGACGGACCGATACTGACCGACAGCGGGGGATTTCAGGTTTTTTCCCTTGCAAAGCTGCGGAACATAAAGGAAGAAGGTGTAACTTTTTCTTCACATATTGACGGACACCGGATTTTCATGGGTCCTGAGGAAAGCATGACAATTCAATCCAATCTCGGTTCCACGATAGCTATGGCTTTTGATGAATGTATAGAAAATCCGGCCGAATACCAATATACAAAGAATTCCTGTGAACGAACGTACCGTTGGCTTGTCAGGTGCAGGGATAAGCTGATGGAGCTTAACTCGCTTGAGGATACGGTAAATCCCGATCAGATGCTTTTCGGTATAAATCAGGGTGCGACCTTTGATGATATACGTATTGACCATATGAAGCGGATAAGAGAGCTGGACCTTGACGGTTATGCTGTCGGAGGTCTTGCGGTCGGGGAAACTGCGGAGGAAATGTATCATATTCTCGATATACTTGAGGAGCATATTCCTGCGGATAAGCCGCGGTATCTTATGGGTGTAGGAACGCCGGTTAATATACTTGAAGCTGTATACAGAGGGATAGATATGTTTGACTGCGTTATGCCGACAAGGAATGCAAGACACGCAAATGTATTCACATGGAGTGGCAGAAGGAATATGATGAACGAAAAATATTCCCTCTATGACAGACCGATAGACGAGGAATGTGACTGTCCTGTATGCAGAAATTTCAGCGGAGCATATATACGTCACCTGTTCAAAAGCGGTGAAATGCTTGCGATGAGACTTTGTGTTATGCATAATGTATATTTCTATAATACCTTGCTTATGCGTATAAGAGAAGAGCTGGATAATGGCAAATTTGATGAATTTTATACTAAATATAGGGAAATTCTTGATAAGAGAATATGAATTATGTCACTTGCGGCATTACTGCCGGACTGGTATAATATTACTATATGATTAATCATAAAGGAGAAGGAATATGAATTTTTTATTTTTGGCTGAGGCCGCTTCGGAGCAGGCACAGGAAAATGCACAGGGAAGTACACCGGGAACTTTGCTTATGCTGGGATTCTGGGTTGTTGTAATTGTTATACTGTATTTCCTTATGATACGTCCCCAAAAGAAAAAACAGCAGGAGGAGGACGCACTGCGCAACAGTGTTGAGGTAGGCGACGATATAACAACCATCGGCGGAATTGTAGGCAAGGTTATTGCTGTACGTGACGATGATGAAACGATTGTTATTGAAACGGGAAGTGATAAATCACGTATCCGTTTTAAAAAATGGGCAATAAGATCCATTGATACCCCGGACAAGCAGGTTGCTGTGGAAACGAAGAAGGATAAAAAGGAAGGTAAGTCCAAAAAGAATAAGAAGGCTGAGGGGGAAGCGGCAGAACCTGAAAAAACCGAAGAATAACCGATTGTCATTAAAAAGCCCGGCTTTGAATATATTTAGAATAAATCATATTTGGAGTTGAGCTGATGAATGAAGCAAGGAAAAAGGTGATCTCCGTCGCAGTCGGAGCGATATGCGGTGTTGCCGCAGTACTGCTGGTCATATTATTGTTATCCTTCATTACCGTTAAAAGCGGGAGTGTGAATTATAGTCTTCTGATCCCGTTTGGTATAGCTTCCGCCTGTGTCGGCGCATTTGTAGGAGGGCTTATATCCGCAAGGATAAGCGGGAGTGCCGGTATGTTTATCGGGGCTTTAAGCGGTGCGGTCACGGCTGTGCTTTTGCTTGCGGCAGGTTCCGTATTCGGGGTGATACCTGAGGCGGTCAGCTTGTTGAGGTTTGTACTTATGATTCTGTCCGGCGCTATAGGCGGTGTTGTCGGAGTTAATGGCAGAAGAAAAAGAAGAAGGCGGATTTGATTATTTTTCTTGAATTTGTGTCGGATTTATGTTAAAATAAGGTACGTACAATACATTTTTCCGGAAAGGGTGATATAAATGGAGAAGAAGCATATAAAAACTTTGAACAAGGCTAATCTTAAGGAGTCTGCTGCAAAGGGCGGCTGCGGCGAATGTCAGGCATCCTGTCAGTCAGCCTGCAAGACA
>CANRDH010000016.1 GCA_947629295.1 uncultured Clostridia bacterium | reverse complement strand
GTACCGTCAAGCTTTGTCAGGACTATACCTGTGATTCCTGCCGCATTCTTAAATTCCTTTGTCTGATTTACGGCATTTTGTCCTGTTGTTGCGTCAAGCACAAGGAGTACCTCTTTAGCCGCATCCGGCAGTTCCCTGTCAATGATCCTGTTAATTTTTGCAAGCTCGTCCATAAGGTTTTTCTTATTATGAAGTCTGCCCGCAGTATCGGCAATGATTACATCGCTTCCCCTTGCCTTTGCGGAAGAAATAGCGTCAAATACAACTGCGGCAGGGTCGGAGCCCTCATTTTGCTTTATTATATCCGCTCCGCTTCTGTCAGCCCATATTTTAAGCTGGTCTATTGCAGCGGCACGGAACGTATCGGCTGCGGCAAGCGTAACTCTTTTTCCGTCACGGACAAACCGTGCGGCAAGCTTTCCTATCGTTGTAGTCTTTCCCACACCGTTCACACCTATTACAAGTATTATCGACGGCTTTGTGCTTACGTCAAGAGAGTTTCCGCCCTCAAGCATTTCCGTTACAACATCCTCAAGAAGTCTGCGTATTGCGGACGGGTCGGTTATTCCCTCAATTTTTACACGATTTCTTAGCTCCTCGCATATCTTTTCGGCAGTATACATACCTACGTCGCCCATTACAAGAAGCTCTTCAAGCTCCTCAAAAAGCTCGTCGTCAATTTTTGTAAAGGACTTCAGCAGTCTGTCTATCCTTCCGAAAAGTGCGTCACGGGTTTTTTTAAGCCCGCTTTTTATTTTCTCAAACAATCCCATATATGCTTCCTCCAATCTTAACCTTTCCCGTACAAAGAAAAATATTCGGCATTTTATGCCTTCATACCGAGTTTTTGCTCGATTTCGCTTGCCTTAAGCTCCAAAAGCTTTGATATACCCTGATCCTGCATAGTAACACCGTAGAGTACGTCTGCCTCCTCCATTGTACCGCGTCTGTGCGTAATACATATAAACTGTGTTTTATCATTCATCCTGCGAAGATATTCCGCAAAACGGTATACATTTACATCGTCAAGTGCAGCCTCAATCTCATCCATCACACAAAACGGCGAGGGTCTTACCTTCATTATGGCAAAATAAAGAGCTATCGCCACAAGAGCCTTTTCTCCTCCGGAAAGAAGTTCAATATGCGACACTATTTTTCCCGGCGGCTCAACGGATATTTCTATACCCGTTGTAAGAATATTTTCCGGATCGGAAAGTGAAAGCGACGCCTTTCCTCCGCCGAAAAGCTCTGTAAAGGTTTCCGAAAAGTTTTTATTTATCTGATTAAAACGCTCGATAAATATTTCCCTCATCTGCTTTGTCAAATCATTTATAAGGCGCAGAAGCTCTGTTCTTGATTTTTCCACATCGGCAGTCTGAACGCTCAAAAACTCATAGCGCTCGCTTACCTCCTTATATTCCTCTATTGCGGAAACATTGACGGTACCTAAAGATTTAATTTTTTGCTTAAGCTCGTTAAGTCTGCGCTGAGCCTTTGCGGGGTCATTTATTTCCGCAGCGCTTTCCTCCGCCTCCCGCCTTGTAAGATTATACTCCTCCCAAAGCTTATTTACCGTATCGTCATACTGTTTTTTCAGATTTATCCGTCTTTCCTCAAGCCTTGCTATTTCTCCGCTGACGGCTTCCCTTTCCGATTGCTTCTCACGCTCCTTTTGTCTGAGCTGTGATGAGCCTTGTTCAAGCCTGAGCTTTTCGGAGGTCAGGGATTCAATGTCAGTTTTCCTGTCTGCAGCAATCCTCTTAAGCTCATCCGATTCCTTTTCAAGAGCGGCTATCCTGCCCTGCAGTTCCTCATTTTTTTCACCGAGGGCTGCAATCTCGGCTCTGTCGGAAATAATTCTTTCATCCGCCGTGTTTTTTCTTAAAACAGCATTATCCGTCTCCGCTTCGGCAGCCGCTATATCCTTTTCGGCTGTAAGTATATTCAGCTTTATCTGCTGCAGCCTTTCGCTGAGCTCCTCTCTCTTCTTTACAAGCTCATCCTTTGAGCCTGTGAGAGCGCTTGCCTTTTCCTCATTTTCGGAGATCTCCTTCTGATAGACATCAAGCTCACTTCGTGCCCTTTCCATCGCTCCTGTCAGTTCTTTCAATTTTCTGAGAGAGCCTTCTCTTTCCATTTTAATCTCGTCAAGGGATTTTCTTGTGGCGTCAAGTTCGCTCTGCCTGCTTCGTATCTCAGCTTCAAGCTTTATTTTATCACCCTGAGAAACGGAAAGCTGCTCAGAAAGCTCACTGACTCTTTTCTCAAGCTGTGCAGCAGCGTCCTCCTTACCCTTAAGCTCCGCGGAAAGCTCGTCCGCCTGCCTCAAAGCCTGCGCCGACTGCCTCTTAAGATTTTCTATTTCGCCCGCTCTGCCTAAAAGTCCTGCATTTTTCAGTAGGGAGCCGCCTGTAAGTGAGCCCCCGGCATTTACTACCTGTCCGTCAAGAGTAACTATACGAAAACGGTATCCGTAGCTTTTTGCAATATCCACTGCCCTGTCAAGGTTATCAGCAACAACGGTCCTTCCGAGAAGATTAAGCAGTATACCCTTATAACAGTCATCGCAGGTACAAAGCTCTGCGGCAATACCCACAAAGCCCTCGCAGGCTTCAAGCCCTGATTCTCTCAGCTCTCGGCCCTTAATTGATGACATCGGAAGGAAGGTAGCACGTCCTCCGTCATGCTGTTTAAGATATGCGATGGCTCTTTTAGCGTCGCTGTCATTTTCGGTAACAATATTCTGCATTGCAGCGCCAAGGGCGATCTCTATTGCAGTATTGTACTCAGGGCGTGTTTTGATAACTCTTGATACGGGTCCGCATATACCGCTGAGAGTTCCTTTTTTTGCTTCCCGCATAATTATTTTTACACTGTGCGCAAAGCCCTCAAGGTTTCTTTCCAAATCCTCAAGCATTCTTGCCTTACCCAAAATCTGCTGAGCAGACAGGTACATCTTATCCGTCTTTGCCTTAAGCTCGTCATACTCCTCTCTTTTTGCAGAAATCTTCCTCTGTATTTCCTCTTTTTCTGCGGATATTTCCGAAGCATTTTTCTCACAGTCAGTCTTCATTTTCTCATAATCCGAGATTATATTCTCAAGCGTTGTTATCTGTGAGTTTTTCGCCTTGATTGTATTCTCCACTACCTCGGTACGGGCTGTAAGCTCATTTATTGAGGAGGAGGAGGTCATATATTCTATTTTTGCATCCGATGCCTTACCCGCAAGCTCGGCAAGCGCATAATTTATCTCTGCAATTTTATCAGCCGACGCACTCTCTCCCGTTCTCAGCTTCAAAAGCTCGTCGGTATAAGTTTTTTCCTCTTCTTTTCGCCTTGATAAAAGCTCGTTAAGTTCCTCGATTTTTTTATTCTTCTCTTCTATCTCAGCCTTGAGGTCATTACCGGATTTTAAAAGCTCAGCTATGTCATTCTGTATTCTTTCCGCTGTCTCCTCGTTATGTCTTATATCATTTTTCAGTACATTAGCCTCGGAACGCTTTTCGGACGACCTCTCCTCATTTTCCGATATGGACTGTCTTATTTCCTCAATTTTTGCGGTAAGTCTGTTTTGACTGTTATAGCTTTCCTCAATTTCCTTTTCTATGTTGTCAATAGCAGACTCTGTGTCTTTATACTGAGCATTGGCTACCGCTAATTTATCCTCCTGCTCTCTTACCGCTGCTGCGGACCTGTCAAGAGTACGCAGCCAGAGCGCGATCTCCAGTCCACGCTTTTCTTCATCATATGTAATAAACGCCTTTGCCTTTTCAGATTGGATTCTCAGCGGCTCAACCCTGCCCTCAAGCTCCGTGAGTATATCCCTCAGACGTACAAGATTTTCTTCCGCTTTTGCAAGTCTGCGCTCCGCTTCCGCCTTTCTGTAACGGAATTTGGAAATACCGGCGGCCTCCTCGAATATTTCTCTTCTTTCCTCACCCTTAGAGGAAATGACAGAATCTATTTTTCCCTGTCCTATCATGGAATATCCGTCACGTCCGAGTCCGGTATCCATGAAAAGCTCATGTATATCCTGAAGTCGCACAGCAGTATTATTTATAAGATATTCACTGTTCCCCGAACGGTAATAACGTCTTGTTATAGATACCTCGTCTCCGTCGTACGGAAGCTGCCTGTCATTATTGTCAAAGGAAAGAGTAACCTGTGCATATCCAATCTTTTTTCTTTGCTTTGTTCCGTTGAAAATAACGTCCTCCATTTTTGAACAGCGGAGAGTCTTAGCCGACTGCTCACCGAGCACCCAGCGTATTGCGTCGCTTATATTGCTTTTTCCGCTTCCGTTAGGACCGACTACTGCGGTAATTCCTTCGGTAAAATTCAATTTTGTCTTATCCGGAAAGGTTTTAAAACCCTGTACCTCCAATGCCTTTAATCGCACTTTCTCACCCTATATCCTTAATTTTGATTTCATACTTACCAAGTCCGCTGTCCGGTCTTACTCTTGCGGTAATACCCATATCGGCAAGTGCTTTGATGTTACTCCTCTTATTTCCCGTAAATTTCGATACCGAAGCCGGATTTACGGAAAATTCAACCGTTGTGCCTGTAATTCTGTTTTCATTAAGAAGCTTTACCGCATTATCGTACATTATCCTGTTCTCGCAAAGCTCACGAAAGGACGGATGAAAGGCTCCGCCCGCCATTCCTTCACGAAGGCTCGGACTGTCATGCAGACCCAGACGGATAACCGTAATATTCCTGCTTTCAAAATATAAGAGCAATTCCGCACAGAGAGATACGGCAGAGTCAAGCTCCTGCGGCTTATACGCCCCGCTCATATATAAATCATACAGCTCGGTATTTTTCATGACCACAGTCGGGTATATACGCATTGTTGACGGTTTCAGTTCTGCGAGCCTTTCTGCCGCTGCAATATCCGTATTCCTGTCACTGCCATAAAGTCCCGTCATCATCTGGAGTCCGAGCTCAAAACCGTATTCTTTTATCAGACCCGAGGCTCTTATAACATCCTCGGAGGTATGTCCCCGCTTATTGAGAGCAAGAATCCCGTCGTCCATGCTTTGCGCTCCAAGCTCTACTGATGTCACGCCATGCTCTTTCAGGATATCCAAAATCTCCCTGTCGATTGCGTCGGGACGTGTAGACAGCCTTATTCCGTAAAACTCACCGCTTTTTACAAAAGGTGATGCGGCATTTAGGAGCTCCAGCATATATTGCCTGTCGATTGCCGTGAAGCTTCCTCCAAAAAACGCTATCTCGGCATTTTTGGTTTTATCACCGAGGCTTTTACGTGCAATTTCTATAGCTTCAAGCACATCTCTCCCATGCGGCTGACTGCTTTGTCCTGTTATTCTTTTCTGATTGCAGAAGGTACATTGATGAGGACAGCCGTTATGCGGTACAAATACGGCAATATTTGAATGTTTCAGATTCTTTCACCTCTTTAGATCTATACGGCGGAATCAATAGCCCATAAGCTTAAGCGCTTCTCTTGCCGCCTGCTGTTCGGCTTCCTTTTTACTTCTTCCGCCGCCTTTACCTATGACATTGTTATTGAGATGCACTTCAACGGAAAAGTGCTTATCATGGTCGGGACCTTCTTCACCCACAAGAACATATTCAAGATGCTCCTCGGGATTTTTCTGAATTATTTCCTGCAAGGTCGTCTTATAATCCTTAAATGCCTTCGGCTTCTGATTTTTTATTTCAGGCTCTACAAAACGCAGAATAAATTTTCTAGCTTCCTCCATTCCTCCGTCAAGATAAATAGAAGCAATTATTGCCTCAAATGCGTCCGCAAGAATGGAAGGTCTTTCGTGACCCTTAAGATTTCTTTCTCCCTTTGAAAGTCTCAGATAATTTCCGACGCCAAGCTCCGCAGAAAATCTGCAAAGGCTTTTTTCGCATACAAGAGATGCGCGCAGCTTGCTCAAATCACCCTCCGGAAGTTTGGGGCAATTCCGGTATATATAATCCGATACAACTATACTCAGCACGGAATCACCGAGAAATTCAAGCCGTTCATTGCTTTTTGCCCCGTTTCTGGCTTCATTTGCATAAGAAGAATGAGTCAGGGCATTTTCAAGATATGCTATATTTTTATAAGTATAACCTATCGCCTTTTCAAGATCTTTCATTTTTTACTCCTCTTTTATTTTAATTTCTGAAATTTTCTTTTCCATTATTTCTATTGCGCCCGAAGCCGCAAAATCCGCTGCTGCTCTTATTACAGCGGAAACAGCGACGGCATTTGCACTTCCGTGTGTTTTTAGCACGGGCTTTCTTACACCCATTACGACGGCACCGCCGTATCTGTTATAATCAAAATACTCCCTGAGCTCGCTGAGTTCTTTTTTTATCAGCAATGCCCCGAGCTTTGTACGGAAATTCTTTAAAAATACTCCTTTGATTTTTCCGAAAAGCTCCTTTGCCGCTCCTTCGTACATTTTGGCAATTATATTTCCCGTAAAGCCATCAGCCACAACCACATCTGCAACCCCGCCCGGAATATCCCTTGCTTCTATATTTCCTATAAAATTTATATCGGTTTCCTTAAGAAGCTTGAAAGCCTCATGTCGCAGAGCGTCGCCTTTATGGTCCTCCGTTCCTACATTTGCAAGTCCTACCCTAGGATTTTTTACTCCGAGAATACTTTCCATATATACCGAACCCATTATACCGTATTTTCTCAGAGTTTCGGCAATGACATTGACATAAGCTCCGCCGTCTATAAGTATAAAAGGTCCCTTTGAGGTCGGCATTATAGGCGCGAAGGCTATGCGCTCTATACCGTCAATTTCCTTAACATATCTGTGTGCACCCAAAACCAGAGCACCGCTGTTTCCTGCGCTTACAAAAGCGTCAGCCTTACCGTCCGAAACAAGACGCATACCCTCCGCCATAGAGCTGTTCTTTTTTCCCCTGAATACCTCCCTCGGGTCATCCTCCATAGTTATCGCACTTTCAGCATCAAATATTTCAAACATAGATATATCAAGTGCGTTTTCCTTTGCACATTTTTCTATTTCTGATCTGTTTCCGACCATTGCGACAGTCGCGTCCGGATTATTTTTCAGGGAAAGAATACAACCCTTTATAATTTCAAGCGGCGCGTTATCCCCGCCGAATGCGTCAACCAATATTTTCATAAAATCAACCTTTCAAATAAAGCTCTTACAAAAAATATATGTAATCAGATATCTTCAAGTATCTTATCCAGATATTCAAGCGCTCTTTTTGCATACTCTCCCGCTCTTTCCTTTTTATCCCTTATATGATTTTCAAGAGGCGGAAGTATTCCGAAATTCGCACCCATAGGCTGAAAATCCTTTGTCTGAGAATTTGCCGCATAATCACTCAGGGCTCCGAGCATGGTTTCATTCGGCAAAATCAAAGAATTTTCTCCGCGCAGTCGTCTTACTGCATTTATCCCCGCAATAAGACCTGAGGCTGCGGACTCCATATAGCCCTCCACACCTGTCATCTGTCCTGCAAAAAACATATCGGGATTATTCTTCATGGAAAAATCCGGATTAAGCACCCTCGGAGAATCAAGAAATGTATTTCTGTGCATCACACCATAACGTACATAATCGGCATTTTTCAGTGCGGGTATCATACCGAAAACCCTTTTTTGCTCGGGAAATTTAAGGTTTGTCTGAAAGCCCACAAGGTTATACATACTCTTCTCGGAATTTTCCGTTCTCAACTGGAGTACTGCCCAAGGTCTGTGATTTGTCCTCGGGTCACGCAGACCAACAGGCTTCATAGGACCGAAACGCAAGGTATCAAGCCCCCTTTGGGCAAGAATTTCAACGGGCATACAGCCTTCGTAAACCTTAGGATTCATAACATCAACATCATGCCTCGGCGCTCTTTCGGCAGATATCAAGGCTGCATAGAAAGCTTCATACTGCTCCCTATTCATAGGGCAGTTGATATATGCCTCGTCCTCTCCCCTGTCATATCTTGACGCGGCAAACGCATTATCCATATCTATACTTTCCGCAGTTATAATCGGAGCGGCAGCATCGAAAAAATGAAGACCTCCTCCGCATAATTCACGGATCCCTTCCGCCAGCGCGTCACTTGTAAGCGGACCTGTGGCAACAACGGTAATTGCTTCCTTCGGCATTTCGGTAACTTCACGGTTGATAATCTCTATAAACGGGTGATTAGAGATTTTTTTCGTAACCTCAGCCGAAAATATGTTCCTGTCAACGGCAAGAGCGCCTCCTGCGGGCACTGAGCATTTATCCGCAACGGACAGAAGCAGCGAGCCGAGCCTGCGCATTTCATATTTAAGCAATCCCGCGGCACTTTCAAGACGTGATGCTTTCAAGGAATTGGAGCATATAAGCTCACAGAAATCATTGTTTTTATGAGCAGGAGTTTTTTTATCCGGCTTCATTTCATAAAGCCGCACATTAACTCCCCTTTCGGCTATCTGCCATGCAGCCTCACAGCCCGCAAGACCCGCGCCGAGAACATTTATATACATTCTGACACCTCAAATATCATATCAAAAATATATTCCTTTTGATTTTAACACAATTTACCGATAATATCAATAAGAAAAAATCTTATTGCAGCGACAGAGAAGCGATTGACACATTAGGAATTTTCTGATACAATTTAGTCAGCTTAAATATAAGGTGATCGCCATGAGCATAAAAAACAAAATTATTTCCTTGTTTTGTACCTTCTCCGTTTGCTTTTTGTGCGTTTCTTCACAAAATTTCGAGCAAATTGACACAAACGGTACAGATATTTCAAGAATAAAAGGAACTGCGGCAAAGTCAGTCTCCCGTACTTTTAGAAACGAATCGGAAGAAGCCTTTTCTCCCGTAAGCAATGACAGTGATACACCCGACCTGAGCTATACCCCTCAATACAGTGAAAATATTGGGAACAATAAATACTATTATCTTAACGGCGAAAATATAAATATTCTTAAAAACAATGTAACCATATCGCCTGTAGAGGCATATACCTACCTTGACGGTCCGGACTACAAAACCGTGCTGTGCGTTCATTGCAGGATATATAACGGATATGATTATGATGTATCCGATATATCTGTTGATTGCATACAGATATTCTGCAGCAATAAAAAAATAGCATATATACATGGAGGCGAATGTCAGGATCTTACACTGAAGCCTCATCAAAGCACTATATGGACTTTTTATTTCGATAATTGCAGCATTGATTTCGATACGGATCTCAGCACTCTGGAATGTGTATCATATGCTCACGCCGATGTTCATAAACCTGATGACGTATTGGCTGATGAAGCAGCCCTCAATGAACATCTTATTCCCGACGCACAATGCGCATATAAAACTAACGAGTATACAACCGACGATAATGTTGTAGACATATGCCCTACAAAAATATATTACAAGAACGACAAGCTTGTCGTATGCTGTAATATATATAACGGTCACAATTATGAGATACAGGAGCTTAAGCTTAACTGGGGAAACCTGTATTCTGCCGGCGAGCTTATTGCGCAGGGAAATGTGGGTACGATCCTGGAGGACAAAATAAAACCCGGTGAAAACGCAAGCTGTGAATTTGAATTTGGTGTTGACTCTATCGTAAAATATAACGCAAGGATTATCGACCCTTATTTTTTCTACTATTACTCATATTCATATTCTTAATTAGCTTATCGGCAGACTAAATCCCAAACAATAAAATCAAGAGGGCATATCCCCCCTGATACGCCCTCAATTTATAAGAAAGAAATAAACCGTTCACTCCAAAAACGGGATATATCTAAATTGACTTGTTTTCTTTGCTGAGTATATTATATTATTCAATAAAGAACAGAAAATGGCTCAAAAGTAAACAATCTGTTAAGAAAAATAATCAATAAAACGCACAGATAGCGGATTTATCCTAAAAAAATTCTTAATGGAAAAAGTTTTAGTTACTTTTGCACATACGCCTGAAATTATACAAAAATCTACACAAATTTACAGAAAGGACATATTAAATTGGAGATAATAAAACAGAACATTAAAAAACACCCATATATAAGCGTTTTTATAGCTTGGGTATTTTTCTTTTTAACTTTCGGAAGGTTCAGTACTGAGGGAGTTCTCCCTATAAATTATATTTCTCCCATTGTATTCGGGGCATCGCTTATCATCATCTATCTGATTTATTCCGAAAAAACAAAAAGTAAGACTGAAAATCTAAATAAAATTTATATAAGATTCATTTTGGCCGTTTTAGTTTGTGTGCTTTATACACTCGCCGCAGTATATGCTTTTTCAAAAATTTCGTATGATCGTTATATTGAGGGCAGAAACCCGCTTGTACCGTTTGTTTTTGTCGTAACAGCCATGCTTGTGACATCTATTTTTATATCAATCAGGAAAAAGTGGTCCTTTGAAAAGGCTGCGGTAATAATATTCGGACTCGGCTTTGCCGTACATCTGCTTTTTATACTGAGTAATCTGTTCTGGACACAACTGGATTTGGGAAGCGTCAATTCTGACTGGGGACATCTTGGGTATATTCGTCAGATATATGACAATTTCATTCCTGCCCAATTCGACCCGAGGCAAAAATGGCAATTTTACCATCCCCCTCTGCATTACTACATTGAAGCGTTATTTCTACGACTGCAAACACTGTCAGGCTTAAATATCATAACAGCCTCATATAATCTTCAATATCCCACGCTCCTGTATTTCCTCTTTACATTTATCACATCAAAAAAAATCGCCGAGGAATTTAACCTTACAAAAATACCGCAGCTCATTGTCTTATTAATAATGGCTTTCTCCCCTGCATTCGTAATGGTTTCAAATTATATGAACAATGATATGCTTTCAGTCTTATTTATTATGCTTTGCATATTACATTCAATCAGGTGGTATAAAAACAGGACATTGAAAAATATAATCACGATCGCCCTGTGCTTCGGCTTCGGTATGCTGACCAAGCTATCGGTGTGGATGGCCGCAATACCGATAGCAGTGCTTTTTATTGCCGCACTTATTGAAAATCTTAAATCAAAGGAATTCAAAAGCTTTTGGAAGCTGTTCAGACAAATGTGTGTGTTTCTTTGTGTTGCTGCACCTCTTGCCCTTTACTGGAGCTTAAGGAACCTTATAAGATTCGGAGTACCTATTGGTTTTATTCCGCAAAGTATGGAGGCATCCAATTATATCCACGTTCCGATAATGCAGCGCCTGTTTGATTTTAACCCGCATCAGTTTGATATAACGGCTGTAGCCAGTCATACCAGGGATTTCGGTTATAATGAATATAATCCCCTTGTGGCATTAATCAAGTCTTCTTCATCCGATATATGTTCGGCAGAGAATTTTGAAAAAAAATTCTTTCATATTGATTCCATAGTTCTGTGGATAGCAATTGTTCTGTGCACAGTTTCCTTTGTTTGTATGGTATATATTCTTATAAAAAAGAATACCTTGCCTCCTGTTTATAAAATAATGTTGTCGGCAACGTATATTACCATTCTTCTATCATACTATATATTCTGTATAAAATATCCCGATACCTGCACAGAGGATATTCGTTATGCCTCGCCGCTTATATTTATCGGAGCAGTATTTATCGCCCTTACCGTCAGACAACTGCAAAGCTTTAAAGGAAAAATATCTAAAATATTATGCACATCAATCATTGTACTTACAGCTGCATTTTGCATATCATCTTTTACAATGTTCGTTTGTGATTCACTGCATACATTGTCGATTGTGTGGTAAATATAATTAGTTTAGAACCTGCAAATCGCCCATAATGTAATTGCACGACGCATAAAAAAGCACCCGTCACCATTATGACAGGTGCTTTTTGCAGTTTTTATACAACTCGACTTTTGAAAGCCTTGCTTTGGCAGGCAGATCCGCCGCCGTCTCATAGGTGGAAAATCTATTTGCGTTTATAAATCAGTGCAACACTATGTGCCGCTATTCCTTCAAGATGCCCGGTAAATCCAAGCCTTTCCTCTGTGGTCGCCTTTACACTAACCTGAGTTATATCAACATTCATAGCCCTTGCAATATTGAGCCGCATCTCAGTAATGTACGGTTTAAGCTTCGGTGCCTGAGCCACTATCGTGGAGTCCACATTGGATATCTCATATTCATTCTCACGTATAAGCATACATACATATTCAAGAAGCTTAAGACTGTCAGCACCCTTATATTTGTTGTCATTATCAGGAAAATGCAGTCCTATATCCCCCAGAGCCGCAGCTCCCAGAAGAGCGTCCATAACAGCATGAACCGCAACATCAGCATCTGAATGTCCGGCAAGACCTTTTCCGAAAGGTATATCCACCCCTCCGAGAATGAGTCTTCTTCCCGACGCATAACGATGCACGTCATATCCGTGTCCGATCCTGAAATTCATAATACCAGCCACCTTAATAAAGTCATTTCTGTATTCCGTACAGCAATCCTTTTTATCAGTCTACTATATATTTATGAACACGGTATGAATATGGAAGCTTTTCTCTTTTTTACGAGTATTATCCCTATTCGCTCACATCAAAGCACAGCCTGCCGTCCCTGTAATCGATTGTAACAGTCTTTCCGCCTTTTATTGTTCCCTCAAGCATTTTTTCGGAAATAGGATCCTCAATCCCTGACATAATAGCCCTCTTCAGCGGACGCGCTCCGTAAAGCTCATCGAAACCTTCCTTCGATACCGCACTGACGGCAGCATCCGTAAATTCTGCCCTGACATCAAGCTCGGAAAGTCTGCCCTTAAGATTTTCAAGCAGATTTTTCGCAATATTCTTGATATCCTCCTCACTTAACTTATTGAATACGATTATGTCATCAACTCTGTTAAGAAATTCGGGTTTAAACAACTGCTTAAGCTCTCCGAGTACTGCCTGCTTAATCTCGTCCTCATTCTTGTCAGACTTATCGTCACCGCCATGGAAGCCAAGACTTTTCTGCTTTTCCGTTATGAGTCTTGCACCTACGTTCGAGGTCATAATTATAACCGTATTACGGAAATTGACATGCCTTCCCTGTGAATCCGTAAGTCTGCCCTCATCGAGAATCTGAAGGAGCATATTGAATACATCGGGGTGAGCCTTTTCGATTTCGTCGAATAAAAGCACCGAATACGGTCTGCGGCGAACACATTCCGTAAGCTGTCCTCCCTCATCATAGCCGACATAACCCGGAGGCGAACCGATAAGCTTGGATACTGTGTGCTTTTCCATATATTCCGACATATCAAAGCGTATCATTGCATTTTCATCGCCGAACATAGCGGCGGCAAGTGCCTTGCAAAGCTCCGTTTTGCCTACGCCCGTAGGACCGAGGAATATAAATGAGCCAACGGGTCTTTTAGGATCCTTAAGACCAACTCTGCCCCTGCGTATAGCCTTTGCAACTGAAGAAACCGCTTCGTCCTGTCCGATTATTCTTTCGTGCAGGATACTTTCAAGCTTGAGAAGTCTTTGACTTTCCTCCTCTGTCAGCTGCACAACAGGCACGCCTGTCCAGCCTGATACGATTTCCGCTATATCCTCCGGGGTTACCTCACCGTCACGGCGGGCATTCTTTCTTTCCCATTCCTCACGCTTTTCCTCAAGCTCCGCTTTGAGCTTTTTCTGTTCGTCACGAACCTTTGCGGCACGCTCAAAATCCTGAGTATTAACCGCCTCGGATTTCTCCTTTTCAAGCTCCTTGATATGCGCTTCAAGCTCCTGAAGGTCATCGGGAGCCGTATATGCCCTTAGCCTTACTCTTGAAGCCGCTTCATCAATAAGGTCGATTGCCTTATCGGGAAGGTAACGGTCTGCAATATACCTTGACGAAAGCTTGACAGCGGCATCAATAGCCTCGTCTGTGATTTTCACCTTATGGTGCGCCTCGTATTTGTCACGCAGACCCTTCAGTATCTCCTCTGCTTCCTCCTCCGTCGGCTCACCGACATTTACAGGCTGGAAACGACGTTCAAGTGCCGCATCCTTTTCTATATATTTGCGGTATTCATTTATAGTTGTCGCACCGATTACCTGAAAATCTCCCCTTGCAAGCGACGGCTTAAGAATGTTAGCCGCATCAGCCGAACCCTCCGCAGAGCCTGAGCCTATTATTGTATGAAGCTCGTCAATAAACAGGATTATATTATCCGATTTTTTGACTTCATCAATAACTGAGGTTATTCTTTCCTCAAAATCTCCTCTGTATTTTGCTCCCGCAACCATACCGGTAAGGTCAAGCGAAATGATCCTTTTATTCTTAAGAGGCTCCGGTACATCACCGGAAACTATCTTAAGCGCAAGACCTTCTGCAACCGCAGTTTTTCCCACACCCGGTTCACCGATAAGACAGGGATTATTCTTTGTACGGCGAGACAGTATCTGTATTACTCTGTCAATTTCATCCCGTCTTCCTATAACGGGGTCTATATTTCCCTTTTCGGCTTCTTTGGTAAGATCCCTGCCGTATTTATCGAGAGCGGCATCTTTGCTTTGCCGAAAGGTCCCCGACGTCCTTTGCTCGCTTTCCTGAGAACCGAAAAGCTCGCGTATTGATGAAATAATGCTGTCCTTAGACCCGCCGGCCTGCGTTATAAAATGATTGGCATAGCTGCCGCTGTCGGCGATAAGCGCAAGGAGAAGGTGCTCTGTTCCGACATAGCTGCTGTTCATTCTTGCAGCCTCACTCACAGCCATCTGGACAAGTCTTTTTGTACGTGGGGTAAACTGCTCAGGAGTCAGACCTGATATCGGGGTTCCCGTCCCTTCAGTTTCCTTTATAAGATTCTCAACACTCTCATATTTAACCCCCGCTTTTTCGAGTATATTACTTGCGGCACTTCCCTCCTCCTTAAGAAGACCGAGAAGAATATGTTCACTGCCGATATAATTATGTCCCATTTCTTCCGCAAGAAGTATGGCTGTATTTATGGATTTGTTTGCCTTTTCCGTAAAACCGTTGAATTTAAACATATAACTGCCTCCCTTATAATTCTTTTGCTGTCAGATATTATTTAATTCTGAAGTCTTCTGTTTGCAGGAACCTGCTTTCTCATAAGCGCAGTACGGACAACCTCAGCACGAATACGGTCTCTTTCCCTCGCAGTAAGCTTTTTTCCGATGTTTTTCATAAGCGTTGCAGGCTGTACCTCTACCATAAGATTATTCACTGTATCAAAGTCTATATTATCAAATATTCCTATTTCAATACCGAAGCGCAGATATGAAAGCAGCTTCATACACTCGTCATTGCTGAGAAGCTTAGCGTATCGGAGTATACCGAAGGCACGGTATATATTGTCAAGAACCTCGTCCTCTGCCGACATAGCTTCTCTTGCCGCTCTTTCCTGTGCGATAAGCTGGAGAGCAATATCTCTAAGATTATTGATAGCTTCCTTTTCCGATATTCCAAGCGTCACCTGATTTGAAAGCTGGTAGACAGAGCCCTTCGAATCGGAGCCCTCTCCGTACATTCCGCGGATGACAAGACCTAACTTTGCAAGTGACGAACTGATTTTGCTCATAGCTCCGCTTTCTCTCAGAGCCGGAAGATGAAGCATAAGTGAAGCTCTCATACCTGTTCCGATATTTGTCGGACATTGAGTCAGATATCCGAGCTTATCATTGAAGGCAAAATTAAGCTGCTCATCAAAAAGTGTATCAACCTTATCCGCAAGGTCATATGCACCGTCAAGATCCATATTCGGACGGATAACCTGTATACGTATATGATCCTCCTCATTTATCATTATGCTTACTGATTCATCATCCAGAAGCAAAAGTCCCCTGCCCTCCCTGTCGGATATAAATTCAGGACTTACAAGATGTCTTTCAACAAGTGAAACAGCTTCCTCCTGTGTAAGCTCAGACATCTGTATATAACGGAACCTGTCGGAAATTGCGCTGTGACCTCCGAGTGCGGCTTCCTTTACGGTTGTTGCCACACGGCATTTCTTCTCGGTATTCATCCTGCACGGAAACGGATAATCTTTGAGATTTCTTGCAAACCTGATCCTCGTGCTGATTACAACATCGCTTACATCCTTGTATTGAGCTATTTTCTCACTCATAATTATCCTTCCTTTCCCGGCTTATTGTTTTTTGTTTCATCAAGACTTTTTTTAAGCTCACTTATGCGGTCTCTGAGCTCCGCAGCCTTTTCAAATTCCTGTGCCTTTATTGCCTCTTCAAGTTCATAACGGCATTGAGCCATTTCATTCTGAATTTTAACCTCAGCACCTGCCGAACGCGCCAGCTTTCCCGCATGGCTTGTTCTTCCGTGTATCCTCTGAATTGAAGGAAGAAGCTCCTCATAAAATTCATCGTAGCATTGTGCGCATCCGACCTTTCCCGATTTTGCTATATCCTCAAAGCTGCTTCCGCAGAATTTACAGCGCTTTGAGGTTTTTGTTGTTCCGAAGCTTTCCATAAAGCTTCCGAAAAGCTTATCAAGGTCAAAGCCGAAATCCCCGAAAAATGAACCGTATCCGAGCTTTGCCGCACATTCGGGGCAAAGGTTAAATTCCTTGAGCTCGCCGTTAAGTATAGTTTTGATATGTGTCGTAGCCTGCCTTTTCTCACATGATTGACATAACATAATATTACCTCCCATTTTTTAATTTATTACTATCAGTGTCATAAGCATATTTTTCATAACGGATGCCCTGAGCATATCCCTTTGCTCCTTTGTTACCCCCGAATATACTTTATCCGACATTGCTGAGGATATAAGGGCAAAGTCATATTCCGACAGCATATTCTGTGAAAGCATATTTCTCAGTATTATATCCGCCGTGGATGATGATATGCTGTCTCCTATCGAATTTACGATATGCATAATCGCAACCCGCCTGTCCGTAGTCACACGGGTTATTCTAATGTATCCTCCCCCTCCTCGTCTGCTCTCTACAATATACCCCTGTTCCGGTGTGAAACGTGACGTAATAACGTAGTTGATCTGACTTGGCACGCAACCTAAAAGGTTTGCAAGCTCATTTCTTTTGATTTCCGCATTACCGCCGCTTTCATCAAGCATTCTTACTATATATTCGGCAACAAGATCACTTATCTTCATCGTATCACCTCTTATTTATCTTTGACTTTCTTTGACTTTACAGTTATTATTATAAAATTAAGGTCAAATAAAGTCAAAGTCAAATAAAGTCAAAATAATTATTAAAATCACCTGTTTCCTTCCATTTACTCTTGATTTCTCGTATTTCCTCGCAAATATAATATTTTTTAAGTATTTCCCACACACAGCTCAAACGACCGCACGGATTAGCCGTGCGGTCGCCTTTTCTCATAGTACTCTTTTCTTTCCCTATTTCTTAATTAATTTGTATCCTGTAAAGCCTCCATACCAGTATCACCTGTACGAACCTTTACTATATCCTCAACATCATAAATGAATATTTTACCATCACCGATATGTCCGGTATAAAGTGTTTTAACTGCAGTATCAACTACTTTCTTAACAGGTATCTTACATACTACAATATCAACCTGGATCTTCGGAAGAAGATTCATTTCAACCTCTACACCACGATAATATTCAGTCTTACCCTTCTGTACACCACAGCCGAGAACTTGCGTTACAGTCATACCTGTAATACCAATCTCCGAGAGTGCCGTGTTAAGCTCTGAGAACTTGCTCTGCTTTGTTATAATACGGATATTGGTAAACTTAACTCCGTCAGAGGTAGATGCTTTGTTCACACCGGCCGAAAGCTTAACTTCAACTGCCTTCTCAGGCGGAACATTGCCGGGAGCATATTCATCGTCATCCTTTTCACCGGTAAGAACTTGCGGAACAGGCATAAAGTCTGCATAAGAACTTGAAAGACCATGTTCTGTAAGGTCAAGACCACGCACTTCTTCTTTTCTTGATGCACGCAGACCGATGGTATGCTTAATAACAAAGAAAATAATAAACATCATCACAGCTGTATATCCGCCTACCGAAACAACACCGAGTGCCTGTTTGCCAAGCTGCTCGAAGCCGCCGCCATAGAAAAGACCAAG
>CANRDH010000015.1 GCA_947629295.1 uncultured Clostridia bacterium | reverse complement strand
GCCTTAACAACCCCCTTCAGCGTCTAATTATAACAGCCTCACCGTGAACCATATGCATGAAAGATGTGTTCTGCACACAAAAACCGTTGCATCCGGCTAAATCTGAACGAAATATTAAAACCGACAGTTCACCGATGGTAAGAGGCAAAAAATATATCACATCCGTGAGGAAAAAGTTTTTGTGTCCAACGAATGTTGAACACAAAATCTAAGCCGAAGCCTCACCGGTGGTCCGAGTGACAGGAGTCGAACCTGCGGCCTCTTGAACCCCATTCAAGCGCGCTACCAATCTGCGCTACACCCGGAAATTACTATAACAGTATATCATAGACGGCATATTTTTGCAAGTATGAATTTTAACCAATCTAAGTGGATGTGGCATATTAAATTGTGCAATACCTACAAATGATATTTCCTTTATTAATGAAAGAGCAGACAGATAGATGTTTTAGGATTTATTTACAATACAAGGTTGCAATTACGAGCTCGGGAGAGTTGTTTATTCTGAACGGTATACTGCTTTGTCCGAGCCCCCTGCTTACAACCATATTTGTATTGCCGCTATGATGGACGTTCTCTGTATACTTCGGAAAAATTCCCTGACCGGGAGCGTAAAGTGCTCCGACTATGGGAAGTCTGAATTGACCGCCGTGAGCGTGTCCGCTGAATACCAGATTCACACCCGATTTGCAGTATGTATCAAAAAGCTCCGGACGGTGGGATAAAAGGATATTGTATGTATCATCCGATATCAATGAATTGATTTTTTCGAGGGTTTCATTTTCATATTCCTCAACAGGTCTGTTTGCACCGGAAAAATCGGGGTCGTCTATTCCGCATATTCTTATTTTGTCGTTTCCGCGTTCTATAATAAATTTATTATTTCTCAAAACCGTTACGCCGATTTTGTTAAAAAAACTCAGAAGCTCGTTCAGCTCCGGCAGTATACGGCTTTCATGGTTACCCGTAACATAATAAACAGGGGCAATTTTAACAAGCCTTTCTGCAAGTCTTTCGGATATATCCGGCTTTGTATGATAGTAGTCTATATAATCACCCGTTATAACAATTATATCGGGCTTTTCTCTTTTTATATCCTCTATGAGAATATCATTATCATTGCCCAAGGTAGTATTATGAAAATCCGATATCTGCGCTATCTTAAATTTGTTAAAATTCTTCGGCAGTTTTTTATCCGAAATATCGTAATGTGTAACATTGATTATATTATTTTCATGATACAGCCATATCCCATACAATATTATGGAAATAAATATTACCGTTAATATTATGAACAGGATTTTATGCGGCATTACTATATTCTTTATAAATTTGTTCATTAATACTCCTCTTTTATTTTTTTATCTTGCCAAAAAACTTACTGTCAGGTTCAAACGGTACGGAAAGATCATATCCCAGCTTCATCATCTCACGAAGCTTTATAAGCATAAGATTTACATCGGAATTCATAGCCGCAGAGGTTTGCACGACATCATAATTCTGTCTTGCATAAGCGCATACCTCGTCACTGTCAAGAAGAAGATGGGCGGCAAAGGCATTTGCTTCGTATTCTATATTGCTGTTTTTCATTCTGAAAAGACTGAATTCCTGAAGTCCCGACTGCGCCGCAAGCTCCCTGTGTCGGCGGTCATGTCCTATTTCATGGGCAATTACCATCTGCTCCAGATAATAATCGAGTCTGTCATTAAGAAAAATCATACGATGCTTCCACAGGCAGGTATACATACCCAGAAGCTCCTTGAAATCCGAACGGTATATAATTTTTATCCCGAGCATATCGGCAATACTATGGGCGTCCCTGCTCCCGCATTTATGCACAAGCCTGTCAGCCTCACGGTATATCTCATATGAATCCACGTTTTCACCCCTATACATTAATATTGCCCGCAAATCCGCATTTTGTTACTCCTCGGGATCACGATGCTTTTTGGGTGCATATTTTTTATTATCTGCCTTACATTCAAAATATGCCTCCGTCAGCGCCCTCATTACGGCGTCTCTGTCCTCTTCGGAAAGCTCGCCTCCCGCAAACATTCCCACAAGTCGTGAAACAAGCTTTTCCGCTTCTCTTTTTCCGCCCGCACCGTATTGCTCTGAGGCTCTTACGACAAATTCCTCGTCTTCCGTCAAAAGGTAATTTACATCACAGCCCAAAACTTCGGCAAGCTTATGATAGATTTCCCTTTTTCTTGGATATCTTCCTTCGGTTTCATAGCTTATGTAATTTCTTCTACTTATTCCTACCGCTTCCGCTACCTCTGTTTGTTTAAGCTTAGAGTCTGTGCGTAATTTTACCAGTTTTTCCCCGAATTTCATAACAAAACCTCCGATGGTGATATTTAACTGCACAAAGACTATTGACAAGTGAAGTTAAATATACTATAATGATTTTTAAATAAGAGAAGTTGTACTGCACATATAATAGCACAAAATGCACTTTATGTCAAGAGGTGACTTATAATGCCGAGAGTAATTCTTCACAGTGATATGAACAGTTTTTATGCTTCCGTAGAAATTATGCTTAATCCCTCACTCAGGGGTAAGCCTGTTGCTGTCTGCGGAAATACCGAGGAGCGGCACGGCATAGTACTTGCAAAATCCGATCCCGCAAAAAAATGCGGAGTTAAAACCGGTATGGCTGCTTGGGAGGCTGAGCGGCTTTGTCCTGATATTATATTTGTTCCTCCGCAGTATGATATGTACCTTAAATATTCCAAATTGGCGCACAGAATATACGAGGATTATACTGATCGTATCGAGCCGTACGGCATGGACGAATGTTGGCTTGATGTCACAGGGAGCGATAAGCTTTTCGGAAGCGGAACCGAAATTGCGCAGATGATAAGAAAGAGAATAAAGAAGGAATTAAAGCTTACTGTATCAGTGGGGGTATCCTTCAATAAGATTTTCGCAAAGCTTGCAAGCGATATGGAGAAACCGGATGCTGTGACGGAAATAGGCGCGGATAATTTCAGGGAAAAGGTGTGGAGACTTCCCGCACGGGATTTGCTTTTTGTGGGCCGTGCCACAGATGAAAAGCTAAGACGGCTCGGAATACATACAATAGGTGATATAGCGGCCACAGATGAAAATGTGCTCAAACGCTTTCTGGGGGTCAACGGAGTATATCTTAAAAAATATGCCATGGGTCTTGACGATTCCCCCGTAACGGATATGTACAGCCATGCACCGATAAAATCCGTAGGACACGGAATAACCTGCGTAAGCGATCTTAATGATAATTATGAGGTGTGGCGGGTTATGCTGGAGCTTTCGCAGGATATCGGACGCAGACTCCGTTCTTATGAGCTTAAGGCGGGCGGAGTACAGATTTCTGTCAGAAGTAATGACCTGCATTTTCGGCAGTTTCAGGGGATGCTCGATGTATGCACTCAAAGCCCTTCTGTGATAGCAAGGAAGGGTATGGAGCTTTTTACGAGAAATTACGATTGGAATATACCCGTGCGTGCGATAAGCATAAGAGCCGTAAGACTTTTTGATAAAGCCTGTCCGGAGCAGCTGAATATATTTTGCGACGGAAGCAGACTTGAAAAAATTGATAATCTTGACGCCTGTGTGGAAAAAATACGTGCAAGGTACGGAAAAGGAGCCATACGCAATGCCGTGCTTATGGGAGATTTGAAAATGCCCGATGACGGCAGAGAGAAGGTTATTATGCCGAGTAATTTTCAATGATACAATTTATTGAACAGATGATTTTGACATATTCATGATATTGCTCTATACTATTAGAAAAGGTCAGGTTTGTAGTTTTTAAAGAAAGGGAGCGTTATTATGGCACGCCGGAAAAATCAGAAGAAAAAAATACTCTTAATAAATGATATATTGAGGCAGGCAAGGGGAGAGAGAGCGGCTCTTTCGACCAAGCAGGTATGCGCGGCACTTGAAAAGGAGGATATCCCCTGTGACAGAAGGACCCTTGCAGACGATTTTGAAGTTCTTTCGGAATATATCAATTCAAGCGATTATTTTGATTATTGTCTTGAATGTGCAAGCTGCGGACGAAACAATAAATATTATTCCGTGTCAAAGAAAAATTGCGCAAGGGTAAGCTTTGACACAGAGGAATTAAAAAATCTCATAATGGCGGTAAATTCTCTCAGACTTACGGATGATATACAGCAGTCCGATATGGACGCATTGAAAAATAAGCTTATCAGTGCGGCCTCCCCCGTAGACATGGAGAGGCTGCGTCAGTATTCGGAGGATAATTATTATCTCCTTGATACGATAGCCGCCAAGATACTTATCGATTCCATAAATTCACTTACATTTATGCGTGGAAATATGTCAAACCGTATCATAGAAACAATAATCAAGCTTGCTGACAGTGACGACAGATATGCACTTGAAACCGAACAGAATAATCCTATGTATCACAAGCAGATAAATGAGGGTAC
Source organism: uncultured Clostridia bacterium (assembly GCA_947629295.1). Lineage (GTDB taxonomy): Bacteria > Bacillota > Clostridia > Oscillospirales > Acutalibacteraceae > UBA1213. The sequence continues at coordinate 13,606 of CANRDH010000015.1, read as the reverse complement.
ATCACTTTATGAAATAGATAAAGTATTCCGTGCGATAGATAACAAAAAAAAGCTGAGCTTTAAATATTTTGATTTGGACGAAAACAGAAACAAAATACTTCGTCATGACGGTAAGAAATATATTGTTGAGCCTCTTACTCTTACGCCAAATGACGGCCATTATTATCTTATCTGCTACGACGGTACTACCCTGAGCGGTACACGTACATACCGCATTGACAAAATGATTGATATAAGCATGGCTGATGAGGATATTTCAAAAATGGCGCTTGAATTCCGTGACTGTATACCTCAGTTGACAAGTCAATCTTTCAGAATGTACAGCGGCCCGCTCAGAAGGGTTACATTGGAATTTAATAATAATATTATAGGCAGTGTATTTGACAAATTCGGCTCTGATGTTAAAATTGAGCGTATTGACGGGGAGCATTGCAGGATAAGCGAGGATATACAGATAAGTCCTCCTTTTCTCGGATGGCTGTTTCAGTTTTCAAAGGAAATGCGGATAGTTTCTCCCGATGATGTGATAGAGGATTATAAGAGATTATGCAGTGATGTAATAAATGACAGACATTACGGATATTCTGATGGTAACGATAAGCTCTGAAAATATCTTATAATAAAACTGAACGGGGCTGTCGCCTGAGCGTTGATAAACTCAGGCGGCAGCCCTATGGCACTTAATTGTAAAAATTCTAAAAAGCCTTATTCGGATAAAAGACTGTCTGTTTCATCGGTATCAATCTTGACCTCATAATTGTCGGAGCAATCAGACTCTTCTGCCTTTTCTTCTTCGTCGGCAATCATTTCTTTCTCAATATCGTCTCTGTCTACAACAACAAAGGCGCATCCGTCACGGGGAATTATAAGCTCATCGCCCTCGATTTTCGTATCAAGCAGAGGAATACCGTGTTTAAACTCCTTTGGCATACGGAAGTTTATTGTATAATCGGCAGCATTGAATACACAAAGAAGCATTTCCTTTTCGTCTTCACGGATATAACCCATTGTTCTTCCGGCAGAGCCGAATTCGCGCAGATCTCCGTCAACAAGGCAGGAACGGCTGTGTCTCATTTCTCCGAGTTTTCTGTACCATTCGAGAAGCTCACAGTCCTCATTTCCCCAGGGGAAAGTTTTGCGGTTAAAAGGATCTCTGTATCCCTCAACACCGACTTCATCGCCGTAATATATGCACGGAATCCCGGGGAGTGTATAAAGTATGCCGCTTGCAAGCCTCATTCTCCTAAGACCGTATTCACGCTGCTCCGGGCTGAGGGATGTACAGGCCTGCCACTCCCTTCCTCTGCCGTTCTGCCTTTCTCCGGCAAGCAAAGTGATGACTCTTTCGGTATCATGCGTTCCGAGCAGGTTCATAAGACAGCGTATAACGGGTCGGGGATAATTTTCGAGAATGTTGAGAACAATTTCAATCATATGTCTGCCGTCGCCGCAGTCAAGAAAACCGAGTATGGCATCTCTGAACGGGTAATTCATTACGCTGTCCAGCTCTTTGCCATGAAGAAATTTTCTCCTTGAGCCGTAGCTTTCCTTGTTCGAGGCGTCCTCCCATACCTCTCCCAAAAGAAGGGCGTCGCTGTTTTCTGACTTTACTGCCTCACGAATATTCTGTATAAATTCGTCGGGAAGCTCGTCGGCAACATCCAGTCGCCAACCGCTGTTTCCGGCTTTCATCCATTTTCTGATTATTCCGTTTTCTCCGTTTATATATTCGTTGAAGGAAGTGGAAAGCTCCTCGACCTCGGGAAGGGTGCTGAAGCCCCACCATGAATTATATATGTTCGGCCACTCTATAAATTTGTACCAACTGAAATATGGGGAATTTTTTGAATTATATGCCCCATTATCGGGGTATCGGCCCTGACGGTTGAAATATTTACTGTCATCTCCCGTGTGGCTGAATACACCGTCATTAATCACACGAATACCGAGCTTTTCGGCTTCTCTGCAAAGTCTTTTAAAATCTTCTTCGTTTCCCAGAACAGGGTCGATTTTTTCATAATCACCCGTGTCGTAGCGATGGTTTGAATAAGCCTCGAAAATGGGATTAAGATAAATGCACGTTACTCCCAGACTTTTTAAATAGGGGAGCTTAAGTGTGATCCCCTCAAGATCACCGCCGAAAAAATCGGAATTTGTAATAATACCATGCTCGTTCGGTCTCCAATCCGGTATATTATCCCATTCGCTCTGCATTTTCTTATCGGGATATACTCCATCCTTGGATTTTCCGGAATTATAGAATCTGTCAGGAAAAATCTGATACATGATACCGCCCGGCATCCAGCTTGGAGTCTGAAAATCCTTATCATAGCAAAGAAGCTGAAAACTGGGCTCGCGGTCATTCAGTGAAAGGTATCCTTCGCCCCCGAAGCCCCTCATGATGTACCTTTTTCCATAGCAGGTATCAAGCTCAAAATGATACCAATGCAGACCGATATTTTCAATGTCTATATCACATTCCCACTGCTCATAATCATCTCCTGACATTCCGCACCAGAACATACTCGAAATGAATGAATCCCCAAAGGTATCATCCTTCAGTACGGCAACGGCTGACGAGCATTTAAGACTTCTTTCAAGCATTATCTTGAGATGTACTCTCGTACCCGAAGGAACCGCCCCCGTCGGATTGCGAAATTCAGTGTTCCGTGAATTGAAAATTCCCATAATATCCCCTCATAAATACATTAAAATTTTGGAATTATCGCTCTCAAAGATGAAAACGAAAATTTGTATAATTTGGATCACGCTTTAATAACAATTAATATTTTGTTTACAAAAAGTTTATAAACAGTCAACTTACATTATAATATCTTAAAAATACAATGTCAAGGGAATTTTGACGGTATTTTTAATACATTTAATATATTTTGACTAATTTTTTGGTACTTGACATACCCGAAAAAAATTACTATAATGAGAGAAAGGGAACAGCGGCAATTTTCAGTTTAAGTTCATTTTCAATACGATTATTTCATAGTACTCCTTTCTATAGACAGAAAATCACAGGCAGAGAAATCGGCCTGTGATTTTTTTGGTTACCATGTAATTTTGGAGCAGGCTATCGCAAGAGAACCGGGACCGATATGGCATCCTATACTGAGCGAAAGCGGTGCAATGTGTATATCAAATTTCGGAAAAGCTTCGGTTATTTCAGCTTTCCAGCTTTCTATTTCAGAAGGCGGCATATCGGAATATGCAATATGCAGGGACATCTTCCCGTTTTTGCAATGCTGTGCAAATCTTCCTGTCAAATCATTTTTCATGGCCTTTAACATTGATTTTCTTGCCGCGTCAACTCCCCTGTATTTTGAATAGGCGTCAAGTTTATCTCCCTGTATCTGCAAAACGGGCTTGAGATTCATTACATTGGCTATCAGTGCGCCTGCCGCCGTGATCCTCCCGCCTCTCTTCAAAAAGCTAAGGTCGTTTACCATAATATATATGCTTGATTCCGCAGCGTCCTTTTCAAGCTTCTGCTGTATATATTTTGCGCTCATTCCGCAGTTTGCCATTGACTTTGCATCTATAACAGACTGATACTGTGTAACTGATATCCTTCTGTTATCGACTGTAAATACCCTGTCCTCATAATCGGTCCTGGCAAGATTGACGGCAGTCTGACATGAACTGCTCAGTCCCGATGACATAGGGATATATACTACTTCATCATATTCCTCGAGCGCCCTGTTCCAAAGCTCCGCAAGCTCTCCGGGGGAAGGCTGTGTGGTCGAAACCGTTGTTTTCGGAAGCCTTATACTTTTGTAAAACTGCTCCTGTGAAAGGTCAATGCCTTCCTTATATTCCCTTCCGTTTAATGTAAAGGACATGGGTAAAAGATATATTCCGAGGGAGTCCGCTTCCTCCTGAGTAATACCGCTGTTTGTATCCGTGGCGATTGCTGTTTTTGCCATACCGTACCTCCTATGCCCGTGCGCGGGGTCAGCCTATATTGGAAACGATGTCGTCCCTCATGCGTATAGCTTCCATTCTTGCGGCCTGCGCATATTCAGTCGGCTCACAGCCCTCTTTTTTCCATGCGCACATAATTCCTCTTGAGGAATTGATTATTGCGCCGATACCGTTCTTATCAAATGCGGGGGCAACATCCTTTGCTCCGCCGCCCTGTGCGCCGTATCCGGGAACGAGGAAGAAGGTGTGGGGGAGGGCCTTTCGCAGTTCTGCGAGCTGCTCCGGGTATGTTGCTCCGACAACAGCTCCGACAGCGGAATAGCCTGTCTTACCCATAGCTTCCTGCCCCCATTTTTCGCACATATCTCCCATTGCGCGGTAAACCGTAAGTCCGTTGTCGAGATTTCTGTCCTGTAATTCTCCCGATGACGGATTTGAGGTTTTTACAAGAACAAAAATACCCTTATCATTCTCCCTGCAAATTTCAACAAGGGGTTTTATACCGTCAGTTCCGAGATATCCGTTTACCGTAAGTGCGTCGGCACCGAAAGCCTCCGCTTTCTCGCCTTCTATATCGGTAAAACCGATATGAGCCGTGGAATATGCCTGCATTGTTGTACCTATATCGTTGCGCTTAGCGTCCGTTATAACGAACATTCCTTTTTCTTTTGCATAGGCTATGGTTTTTGCAAGAGTGCGCATACCCTGCCAGCCGTACATCTCATAATATGCCGACTGTGGCTTTGCTGCGGGGACTATATCGTAAAGTGCGTCAATCAGCCCCTTGTTGAACAGAAATAATGCCTCGGCAGCACCCTCAAGGGTTTTTCCGTATTTGTTATATGCCTTTGCCTTGATGTAATCCGGTATGAAATCCAGCTTGGGGTCAAGTCCCGCTACTGTGGGGTTATTTTTTTCCTTTATTTTTTCAATAAGTCTGTCAAATGGCATCTTGTTTTCCTCCGTTAGTTAAAGTTCATTATATACTATTTTCCCGCCGCAAACAGTAAGCTTTACCCTTGCGGACAGAGTCAGACCCTTAAAAGGTGTATTTTTTGATTTCCCGTGGAGTCTTTCGGCGTCCACTGTCCAATCCTCACGACTGTACAGCATAAGGTCGGCGGGGTTTCCGACTGTTATTGAGCCTGCCTTTATACTCAGTATTCTTGCGGGATTGCAGGACATCTTTCTTATAAGCTCCTCTTCACTCATAAGACCGCCTTTTACAAGTACGGTATATGCTGCGGCAAATGAGGTCTCCATTCCTATTGAGCCGTTCGGAGCGGAAATAAAGTCCGATTTTTCCTCGGGTGTATGCGGGGCATGGTCGGTTGCGATTACATCTATTGTCCCATCGCATAAGGCTTCGATCATTGCAAGTCTGTCACGCTCGGTGCGGAGCGGGGGATTCATACGGTAATCCGCATCTCTTTTAAGAAGCTCATTTTCCGTAAGCATGATGTAATGCGGAGCGGTTTCGGCAGTTACCTTTACACCGTATTGCTTTGCACATTTTATCATGTTTGCGGATGTATATGTGCTTACATGACATATATGCACAGGTACATCATATGCCGCAGCAAGAGCAATTTCCCTTGCGGTTCCTGCGTCCTCGGCAGCACGGGGCATACCTTTGATATCAAGCCTTTCGGATATTTCTCCTTCATTTACCTTTCCGCCTGCAAGATACGGATCCTCACAATGTGCTGTCACAGGGATGCCAAGCTCAGCAGCTTTTTTCATTGCATGAACCATCATCTCTGTATTTTCAACCGGTCTGCCGTCATCGGAAAGTGCCGATATACCCGCACGGTACAGCAAATCTATATCGGTAGGCTCATGGCTTTTGAGTCCCTTCGTAATCGCTCCGACAACATAAACGTGTGCGTCTGCATTCTTTGCTTTGTTGAGGATATATTTTACCGTTTCGGGATCATCAACCGCAGGGTCGGTATTCGGCATTGCAAGCAGACTTGTTACTCCGCCTGCCGCCGCCGCCCTGCAGCCGGTAATAATATCCTCCTTATTTGTCTGTCCGGGATCCCGCAGGTGGACATGGAGGTCAACAAGCCCCGGTGCGGCGGTAAGTCCCTCTGCGTCAATTACCTGAGCGCTTTCATCAGCAAGCTCCGCAGCGGCAAATACACCGTCCTTAATGAATATATCTCCCACTTTGTTCACTGAATTTTCGGGATCTATAATATGCACGTTTTTTATCAGTATATCTTTCATTTTTTCACCTTAATTTTCATCATCCGTGCCGGAAAAAATCTTGCCGATGGATTTTTTTAATCTTTCGCCAAGCTTAGGCGATGTCTTTTTATCTATTTCCTTAAGGGTCATTTCCTGGCTTCCCGGGGCAAAGGGGTCAAGGGTATCATCCTCGTTATTATCATAGTAGGAATCCTGTTCCGTCTGTACGGGAGGATGCTGTATTTCCTGACGGGGCCGGGTCATGGGATTTACTGAATTCCTTTTGCGCATCTCTTCAATTTGTTTGTTATAATCATTTGCATTTACGCTTTCAAGTCTGGGTATAGACGTAAGGGGTGTAGTAGTTCCCCTGAAGCTTTCAGCGGGAGAAATTGCTCTTTCAAATACTATGCCCGTATCACGCTCAAATACAAATTCGGGTTCTGACGGCTTAGGAGCTTCCTTTTCGTCTTCTTCGGAATTATCATCTCCATGCGATTCGGTCTTGCCGTCATCCTGTACTGCTTCTGTTTCTTCACGGTCAGTCTGTACCTTGGCTTCATTTGTTTTGATTTCCGGCAATGCTTCCTCGTCTGAATCTTTGGCCTTTTCTTCGATATCATCGGAAATATCGGTTGTATTTTCATCTCCATGCGATTCAGTCTTGCCGTCATCCGGTACTGATTCCGATTCTTCACGGTCAGTCTGTACCTTGGCTTCATTTGTTTTGATTTCCGGCAATGCTTCCTCTTCCGAATCTTTGGCTTTTTCTTCGATATCATCGGAAACATCGGTTGTATTTTCAACAACAGTTTTTTCCTCAGTGGTTTCGGTTTTTATACCCTCATTAACTGTTTCCTGTACATCACTGTTTCCGGATGCGGACGTTTCTGCTGCTTCGGCAGTATCGACCGTTTCCTCAGAGGACGGTTTATTCGAGGTTTCGCTCTTACTGCCTTCGATTACGGCTTCTGTAGTTTTTATTGTTGCAGCCGCAGATTCTGCCTTTTGGGCGGTATCGGTAACTGTGTTTATAACAGCGGTTTCTGCGGTAATATTTGCTGCTGCGGCTGTTGTACCAACCGCTGCGGCAACAATTTCTGCCGCAGTTTCCGTTGTACTTACTGCTGTGCCTATAGCTGCTGCTGCAGCTCCTATTACGCCGCTGCCTTTTTTATTATCTGCCTTTTCGTTTTTACTGTCGCCGCTGTCAGAAGCGGTTTTGTCCTTGTTTCCAGAAGACTTTACAGTCTTTTCGGCTTTGGCTCTCAGTTCGGCATTTCCGTCCTTTAACTCTATCTGGACAGGCTTGCCTGTCCGGTCGCTTATGGAATCAACTACAAGGCTTCCGTCCTCGTTTTTCTTAATGGAAAGCTCAATCTGTTTGGATTTATCCGTTTCGGGTGAACGGTATATTTCTGTTCCGTCACTGCTTTTATCAGGAGTCTGAGACTGTGATTCAAATTCGGGATTTCGGTATTGAAGCTTATCTCTCAGACTGTTAATAAATTTGTTTGTGCTTTGTTTATTTGTTTCAACGGGTCTTTCTTCATCCGGCTCATCGGCAGTAAAAAGGCTTTCGGTAAATTTCTGGAAAATAGTTTTCTTTTCGGGTTCCCCGTCCGTGGATTTAGTATTGTCTGTCCGGGGTATATCCGAATTATTCTGCTCAGGCTCGGCTTCCGGCTTCAGTGTTTCCGCTGTAATGCCGGCGGGCATAGGTGTTGTTTTGGTTATTCTCACAACGGGCTGTTCGGATACCGTAGGCTCGGGGGCTTTGGGCGGAGCTTTGGTTATGGTTATCGGAGATTTATCCTGAATCAAATCATCGTCTTCACCTCCGGCGAGTCCCTCATGTTTGATTATCGCGTCAACCGCAGACATGGTATTGTTTGTGGGACTTTGTACCTGTGCGGCAGGCTGAAGCTTACCGAAGTGCTTTTCAAATTTTGAAACCTGTTTTTCTGAGTCATCTGCTGAGTCTGACATACCCTGAGCCAAAGATGTTCTGCCCTTTCCGAATCTCTTTTCATATTCGGAAAGTTCTTTTTCTGTCTCTTCCTGCACATCCTCTGTCGGGATATCGGTCAGGACGGTTTCCTCCTCCGCGCCGGAGAATATATCATCCTGAATGTCTTTTTCTTCTTGTGTATTTTTAACTTTCTCCTCAGAGCTCTCGGAAGGATCGTTATGTTTTATGAATACATCTTCGCCTATCTGCTCTATCTCCGTTTTTGGTTTCGGAGTGCTTTCGGCAAATACAATACCGTCGTCATTTTCGGAATTGTCGTTTTTTTCTTCTGTGATTGCATTCTTAGCTGCTTTTGCATCTTCGGCGCTTATGTTGGAAAGCTTTGCAAATTCCGATGTTATAGACATTGCGGGCTGCTCGACCGCTTCCGCCTTTCCAACGGGCGTATAGGGATTTTTGGGAATGGAAAGCTCTGTGGTCGAATCAAGTCTGGGTACATTTCTTGTTTTTTCCTTTTGCTTTTTTTCCTCCTCAAGCTTTTCGTTTTTGAAAAGTACATTTTCATCCGAAGGGGCAAACAGTGAGGTATCGTACGGTTTTTCTTCATTATCCGTTTTTTTCTGCTCGATATCGTCGTTTATATCATCTACAACAATACGTGTATTCGGAGTTTTTATAATAAACTTGTTGTCATCGGTACTGTGTTCATCGTTACTCTTTTCCGAAGCTGCAAGTCGGGATTGACGGTATTTTGTGCCTACTATTATGATTGACGCGAGGGCAATAAGACCGATTATAGATGAAATAAGAATTGCAATGTATCTTGAATCAAGCTTGTTTATATTTGTTGAAGCTATATCCGATACTTCAGCGGCGGGTTTATTTCCCTCGAAAAACGTCTGCTCCATAATTTTACCGATAAGCGCCTGCTGATTTTGTGTAAGCTTTCCTGTATGTGACTGGAAGGTTATAATTATATTTTTTCCGTTTACTATGGTATATTCCTGCACGCCGTAGATTGTTGTATCTCCGGATTTGTATTCGGTATCGAGGGACAAAAACGGTATATTGTTATATGTGTTTATTGAGCATCCTACAGTGTAGTCGCTTTTCAGCAGTGCGTCCGTAATTTTGTCAATTTCGCTTTCTGAAAGAGAGGAAAGGTTTTTTATTTCCTCAGTTTTATCGCTTTGTGACAATGTCAGGGTTATATCATACGAAAAATCCTTTGCAAATGCCTTTAAAAGCGTGCCGTTTTCCGCAAAGCTTTTTTCCACATCTTCCTTTTTCATTTTTACTGCGGCAAGTGCGGGATCATCTTTTGAAATATCCGGCGTCAGAATATACATATCCGACGGCAGGCTTATTCTCATTCCCGTATTTTCCGGTGTATATTCCGTATATTTAAGCTTTTCCGGGTCAAGACTGTCATTTTCTGTTTTTTCAGAGTTTTCTTTTTGCTCCGATTCGGCGGATGACGTACCGGATTGCTCTTTGTCATCCTGATTGGTGGGAGCGGCGAATGCTGTTGTTGATACAATCAATGCAATAAGTGCAGCCGTAAGCACGGCGGTTAGTCGTTTCATGTATATATCTCCTTCCGCAATATGGGGTAATTATCGTAAAATCGGCATATATATTTAATTATACTTTAATTAGTATAAAAATACAAGTGTATTCGTGAATATATTTATACAACGACTTCAAAATATGTTGTAAAATGGGATGGATTATATATAAAATGGGGAAAAAGTTTTTGTTTATCTCCTTTTACCGGGCTGAAATATAAAAAAAGGAGAAGTTAAATTTTCTCCGTTTCTTAAAATATTAAATTTCTGTTATTTTTGCTCTCTGCAAAATGTTTTACTGTCAAAAAATAATAATCCATATATGGTGACAGCCATTTGTAATTCCATGAATATATAAAGGTGGGTCTTATCTTTATAAGTCTTTCACCGGGGGCTCCTGAACAGGAATTATATGCCATACGAAAATATTTTCTGTACATCCCGGCGAATGTCTTATTGCTTTCGTCGAGTGGACCGCCGAGTATTTCACATATCCCTGATTACTGTACGTCGTGATACTTCAAATTTTTCGGCAAGTTCGGAGGTGGTTATTCTGCCTTTTGCATAAGTATGGATAGTATTCCGATAAGTCTGTCGATTTTTAAAATTTCACCTCTTTATACGTTTCAGGTCACAAATCATGGATCTATATTATTTTCTCCTGCCATTGCCTTGTATTTTTCAAGCTCTGCCTGCCAGTATTTTTTGTCCCCGTCTGTTACCGGGCGTATGACCCTGCACGGATTGCCGGCGGCAATTACATTATCGGGAATGTCCCTTGTCACAACCGAGCCGGAACCGATTATGACATTATTTCCTATATTTACCCCGGGATTTATCACAGCATTTCCGCCGACCCAGACATTATCGCCTATGGTCACGGGCTTTCCCATCTCTATTCCCATTGCCCTTATTTCCGCGTCATATGGGTGAACAGGGGTATAAATGCATACCTTTGGCCCTAAAAGACAGTTTTTCCCGATATGAACCTCTGCTACATCAAGAATTATGCAGTCAAAATTTGCATAGAAGTTTTCTCCGATATATGTATTGCTTCCGTAATCACAGCGGAAGGGCGGCTCGATATATATATTTTCTCCCGTGCTTGCGAAAAGCTCCTTAAGAAGCTGAGTTCTGTAAGAATGCTGTTCCTCGGTTGTATTGTTGAAAAGACGTGTTATCCGTCGTGAACGTCCTGCATTTTCACGCAGCTCATTATCTCTTGAATCATATAACATTCCCGAAAGCATCATTTCTTTTTGCGTCATAATATCATCCTCCTTTTTTATTATATCAAATCACAGGGCTGAAAACAATAATAATATAGATCATGTGTTTTTATACAGCTTTATCTTGACAAAACAGAAAAATAATGTTAGAATGTACGTGTACTAACAATCAGCCTGCTAACTTTTTTGATGGCTCTGGTTGGAGTTTTTTTATTAAGGGGGGTGAAATTATGGATATGCCGAAATTTGTCGGCGTAGAAATAAGTAAGACGAATAATATACTAAAACGTAAATGCAGGGATACCGAGCTTTCGAGGGAAATTGATGAAATTACCGGTAAAAGCGGCTGGATAATCGGATATCTTGCGGAAAATGATGATAAGGATATTTTTCAGAAGGATATCGAGGAAAGATTTTCCGTCAGAAGATCCACGGTTTCAAGTATGCTTAAGCTGATGGAGAAAAAGGGGCTTGTAACAAGAGAAAGCGTTAATTTTGATGCAAGACTGAAAAAGCTTGTGCTTACTCCAAAGGCGATGGAAATGCACTGCCGTATGCTTGAACAGCTCAATATGACCGAGAAAAAGCTTAAAAGAGGTATTACGGAAGAGGAACTTGATATATTTTTTGGGGTTCTCGAAAAAATAAGAAAAAATGCGGAATGACATGGAGGTAAAAATATGATAAGACTGCTTGCAAAAAGCATACGTGAGTATAAGCTGTCGTCCATTCTTACACCGATTTTTGTCATACTTGAGGTAGTAATGGAGGTATTGCTTCCGTTTCTTATGGCAAACCTTATCGATTACGGCGTCAGCGGTAATGAAGGAAAGGGTGATATGGACTATATCGTAAAAACAGGACTGATTCTTGTTGCGGTTGCATTTGCGGCTTTGGTATTCGGCGCACTGTCGGGTAAGTTTGCGGCAAAGGCGTCGGCGGGCTTTGCAAAAAACTTAAGACATGATATGTTTTATAAAATTCAGGATTATTCATTTGCAAATATTGATAAATTCTCTTCATCAAGTCTTGTTACAAGACTTACAACGGACGTTACAAACGTACAGAATGCTTTTCAGATGATAATTCGCGTGGCTGTCCGTGCACCGTTTATGATGATATTTGCAATGATAATGTCATTTAATGTAAATATGAGCCTGTCATGGACGTTTGTTGCATTTATACCGTTTATAGCAATAGCACTCGCTATTGTTATGCGGCTCGCACATCCGATATTTACAAGGGTATTTAAAACATACGATAAGCTTAATAATGTGGTTCAGGAAAATCTTCACGGGATAAGGGTGGTAAAATCCTTTGTAAGAGAAGAACATGAGGTAGAAAAATTCGGAAAAATTTCAAATATTATCTACAAGGATTTTTCAAAGGCAGAAAAAATCATTGCATTCAATATGCCTGTTATGCAGATAAGTGTTTATTCCTGTATTCTGATTATATCATGGTTTGCCGCTCAGTTTATCGTTGGCGGAAGCATGACGACAGGCGAGCTTATCAGTATGATGACATATGTTATGCAGATACTTATGAGCCTTATGTTTATATCAATGACGATGGTAATGATAATAATGTCAAAGGCGTCAGGCGACCGTATTGCTGAGGTACTTTCGGAAGAAATAGACCTTAAAAATACAGATAAGCCGCTTGATAAGGTCAAGGACGGAAGTATAGTATTTGATAACGTAAGCTTCAGCTATGCCAAGGATAAGGATAAGCTGTGTTTGAAAAACCTTAATCTTACAATAAAGTCAGGCGAAACTGTCGGTATCATAGGAGGCACGGGTTCGTCAAAGTCCAGCCTTGTGCAGCTTATACCGAGATTGTATGATGTCACCGAGGGAAGTATTATTGTCGGGGGAGAGGATGTCCGTAAATATGATATAGAGGCAATACGTGATAATGTTGCAATGGTACTCCAAAAAAATGTACTCTTTTCGGGAACGATCAAGGAAAATCTCCGTTGGGGCGATCCGAATGCAACCGACGAGGATATAGCGCGTGTCTGTAAGCTTGCTCAGGCAGAGGATTTTATAGAGCGTATGCCTGATAAATACGACACATATATTGAGCAGGGCGGTACAAATGTTTCGGGCGGACAAAGACAAAGACTTTGTATTGCAAGGGCACTTCTTAAAAAGCCGAAAATACTTATTCTTGATGATTCGACAAGTGCTGTCGATACAAAAACCGATAAGCTTATCCGGAGGGCATTTCTTGAGGAGATTCCCGATACAACTAAGATTATAATAGCACAGAGAGTTTCCTCGGTGCAGGATGCGGATAAGATTATTGTCATGGACAAGGGCAGAATTGATGCAGTCGGAACACATGAGGAGCTGCTTAAAAGCAACAAGATATATGCTGAAGTATATAATTCTCAGCAGAAGGGAAGTGAAGATAATGGCTAAGGCAGGAAAGGGACAAAGACTCAAAAATCCCTCAAAGGTAATAAAAAGACTTCTCAGTTACCTTAAGGGATACAGACTCAGATTTATTGTAGTTCTTGTATGTATCGTAATGAGTGCTGCGGCAAGTGCGTTGAGCTCTATGTTTATGCAGACGCTTATTGATGATTATATAATGCCGCTTATGGGGTCGGATAATCCCGATTTCAGTAATCTTTTAAGAGCCATTATCATTATGGCTGCCGCTTTGCTTATCGGGGCACTTGCAGGTCTTGCATATAACAGAAT
>CANRDH010000014.1 GCA_947629295.1 uncultured Clostridia bacterium | reverse complement strand
GCTGCACCGGGTGATTTCCTTGTTGATGTTGAAAACGCTATGTTTATGCTGTGGTCAGCTATTCTTTCGAGATTGGTAAGAAGCTCCATAAACAATGTACCCACCGTTGCATTACACTTTCCTGTGCTTAGTCTTTCAATGTGGTTTTCCTTGTATTCCGCCGTTTTATCATCTATCTCCTGCTCAATGCTGCTTACAATATCCGCTGTTTTATTATCGAAATAGGATGACTTGAACATATTTAACGATTCATCAAGAATACTATCGACCAACGCCTGCATCTTATTTGCTTCTTCAAGAGCCGTATCACTAAAGGTTTCTCCCTTTTTTATAATATTCTGTGCAAGCTCACATATATTTTCAGCATGATCCCCTATTCTCTCCATATCACTTACAACATGATAATATGAACCTATTTTTACCCGGTCGCTGTCTTCAAGGTTCAATCCGTTTATCTTGACAAGATAATTTGTTATAGCCATGTTAAGATAATCAATTACTTCCTCGTTCTCCTCTACTTCGGCTATAAGTTTCTCATCCTGATTTATAAATGCCTGCATTGATTTTGTAAAGTTTTTCTTTGCAAGCATACCCATTCTTTCAATTTCCTTTGTAATCTGCGATACTGCAAACGGAGGCGTCTTGAGCATACGCTCATCAACATATTTAAGTCTGCTTGCCTCCCTTTCATGCTCCTCTTCACCGGGAATAATAATGCTGGCAAGCTTGATTATAAGTCCCTCGAGCGGAAGCATGACAAGTGTTGCTATAATACTTGATATTATATGAGCAAGCGATATCTGGAAAGGAACAATATCCGTAAGAGATTCGATAAACTGATTAAACGGAGTAAACATTGACAGAAGCGCAAATAATATTGCACCCAATGATGTAAATACAACATAGGATATAGCCGTTCTCTTTGCCGCCTTTGTCGCACCCAGAGAAGAAATAATCGCCGTTACACAGGCGCCTATATGAATACCGTATACCATATATACAGCATTCGGCAAAGTAAGCGCACCCGCCGCACCTAAAGCCTGAAGTACACCGACTGCCGCCGAAGAGCTTTGTATAACTGCTGCAAATACTATACCGAAGATTATACCTACAATCGGATTACTTACCGAAGTTATAATATGAGAGAAAGCTTCAGAGGACGCAAGCGGCTTAAGATTTCCGCTCATTGTCGTCATTCCGAAAAACAAAATTCCGAAGCCTGCTATTATCTGACCAATATATTTTGTGTTATTCTTTTTGCTCAGAACAACCATAAATGCACCAATGAATATCGCAAGAGGTGCATAATCCGATATTTGTATGGAAAGTAGCACACTTGTTACTGTCGTACCTATAGTGGCTCCCATAATAACTCCCATAGCCTGACTTATATTCATTATCGAGGCATTTACAAAGCCGACACACATCACTGATACTGCTGTTGAGCTTTGTATAATTGCAGTTACTATAATTCCGACCAAAGCGCCGAGAAAGCGGTTTGTTGTAAGCTTCTCCAAAAGTGTACGCAAATTTGAACCTGCGGCAAGCTCCAGTCCCTCTCCCATAAGCTTCATTCCGTACAGAAACAAGCCAAGTCCTCCGAGCGAAAGGATAATCTGCATAATTATTTCCTGATTGAAGGTCATACCTAAGTCCTCCGTTTTTCCTACTCTTATCATTATAATCTTTTATATCCGTACTCTTCAATGATATTACATCATTCGACGCTTAATATTCTTTATAAGAATTATATTTTTTTCTATTTTTAGTACAAAATCGTTTAATTAAAATGATTATTTTTATAGCTTATGCAGAATTTGTAACTAATCATATTAGTAAGCCGCATTACAGACGCGGAGTTACATAAAGGGTCTGTTGATTTACATATATAACCATTCCCGGTTTTGCGCCCTTAGGCTTGCTTACATACCTTACCTTTGTATAATCAACCGGTACTTTTCCGGCCTCCCTTGCCTTGCTGTGATATGCGGCAAGCTGTGCGGCATAAAGTATTGTTCCCTCATCAGGCGTACTGCCGTTTGATACAATAATGGTATGTGAACCCGGTATATCCTTGACATGAAACCAAATATCATTTTTATCCGCCTGCTTTAAGGTAAGTCTGTCATTCTGCTTATTATTTCTTCCGACAAGTATCTTAAAGCCGCTTTCCGAAGTAAATTCAAGCGGGGGCAGCGGTTTATCGCCCTTCTGCTTTTTACCCCTTGTCTTTATATATCCCTCTTCGGTTAGTTCTTCACGTATTTCATCAAGCTCCCTGACGCTTTCCGCCCTGCTCAGACTGTCTGACACGGAAGAAACATAATCAAGCTCAGCCTCTGCCTGCTCTATTTGTATACGAAGCACCTGTTCGGCATTCTTTGCCTTTTGGTAACTCTTATAATACTTTTGTGCATTTGCCGACGGAGAAACAGACGGATCAAGCTTTATCCTTATTTTAGACAAATTCTCGTCGTAGAAATTCTCAACCTCACATTCTGAGGCTCCTCTTTCAATTTTGTGCAAATTAACCTGAATCAGATCACCGCATATTCTCAGATGTTCCCTGTCGGCACAGGATTTAAGCTCATCATTCTGAATATAAATTTTTTTAATAAGGCGGGTCGCAGCGTTCGAAAGCAGTTTTGTAAGATCCTCAGATTTTGACCTTATAGCATACATATTGTCACGCTTTGAATAATAAAGGTCAAGCAGAGCGCAAAATGTATCACTTTCCTGCTTTGAGCGCCCCGAGCCATACTGCTGTATATGCTCAAAGGTAAAGTCAATGGGCTTATTGCTGCCGTCGGTTATAATACATGGTATTCCCTCACATTCCCTTGCCGCTTTTATATTTCTTTTAAGAAAATATGATAGCCGTGTTCTTTGCTCATCAGTCAAAAGGTTTGAATATACATCCTCTCCACGACCCGTAAGATATTCAAGCTCCCTGCATATAATAGGTGATACACCTTGTATAAGAGAAAGCAGTGCCTTTGAAAGCGGCTGTGAACCGGGAAGGTTTTCCACTGCCTTTATAATATCCTCCGCATCCGTATCGAGCATACAAAGCTTTAGCTGCTTTGGCGGCGGTTCATATTTTATTCCGGGCAGTATCAGCCGCAGTGATGACATAGAAGCGTCTACACGTTTAACGGCATCTATAATTATACCGTTTTCGTCAATGAAAACTATATTACTGTACTGTCCCATAATTTCAACTGCAAGACTGAGCATTACTATATCACCAAGCTCATTTACAGCTTCAAATTTAAGTGTCAGGGTTCTTTCCAGATTCGGTTGGCTTATTGATTTCAGCTTTGCTCCCGAAAGTCTTTTACGCAGGAGCATACAAAGCATGGGAGGTACCTTCGGATTCTCAGGTGAATCCGATGTTATATTTATTCTCGGAGCATCCGCTCTTGCAGAGATGAGGAGCTTATTATTGCCTTCTCTTGAGCGCATTGTAAGAAGTATGCGATCCTTTGCGGGCTGATAGATTTTATCTATTCTGCTGCCGATTAGCTTTTCCTCAAGCTCCTTTTTTATGTGTCGTAAAAATACACCGTCAAGTGCCATTATATTCCTCCCTAATAAAACAAAAATCAGTTTTTTCATATTCTTACAGTTTTCTTCAGATATACATTATCTTATCTTTGTCGCTTTCTGCCTGTTTAAAAAGGGTGTGAGGGAATTTTTTACCCAAAATAAACGCGAGCTTAGGTATTATAATGTCCTCCGAGCGAAAATGACCTATATCAAATACCGCTATATTTCTTTCCGAAGCAAACAATATTTCATGATGTTTAATTTCTCCCGTAACAAAGGCGTCAACACCCTCCGACGCTGCCTGAAAAATATTGCCTCCTCCTGCGCCGCAGGATATTCCGACCTTTTTTATTTTCCCGATTCTGTCTGTATACCTGAGTCCGCGGCTGGATAATGCACCTTTTATTTTCATGGCAAACTCCTCAGACCGCAGCTCATTTTCAAGCTCGCCTATAAGCAGACATTCCGAATCGGTCTTGCTATCCGATAATACTCCGACAGACTCCGCAAGTGTATCGTTTACGCCACCATCGGCTATATCAAGATTTGTATGAGCAGATATTACGGTTATATCATTCTTCACAGAAAGATAAGGTATACTGTTTGTTTCTATGGATTTAAGAGGGGTGAAAATTATCGGGTGGTGGCTTATTATTATTTTTGCTCCGGCAGACACTGCCTCCTCTGTTACTTCTGATGTAACATCAAGCGCAAGCAGAACTGTTTCCGAGGTCTGCTGTGCATTTCCGATAAGCAGACCGACATTATCAAAGCCCATTGCTGTATCAAAGGGTGCAATTTCGTTTATGTAATTTAATATTTCTGCTGCTTTTACCATTTTGATTCCTCCGAGTTTATAAGCTCCGTCAGTCCGGATATCAAAGCTTTAAGAGAATCGTATTCGTCCGTTCCGTTAGTATATCCTCTAAGCTTCTTTTTAAGCTTTTCATTTACCGTATATATGTACCTCTTTGCTTCGGGAGATTTATCCTTATCAAGTGAACCTATATAGCTGTATCTCACCGAGCACGGTCTTACCGTTCCGTCATAGGAAGCAAGCATAACACAATAGCTTTTGCCGCAGGATATGCAGGTTTTTTCCTCACTTATCCAAAATCCGTTCAGACACAAATACTTTCGCAGAACCTCAGCCCTTGTCATTGGCTGGAGTATAAGATTTTTCTTTGAAGTACGCAGCCATGGCGTTCTGTCAATAAGCCTTACTATAAGCTCACCGCCCATTCCAGCCATTACTATATCATCCGCCTGATCTGCCTTTATATTATCAAGTCCGTCCGACAATACGGTTTTTATCCTGTCTGTCAGGTTATATTTTTCTATATTAGCCCTTGCACTTTCAAGCGGCGCCCGTCTTATATCGGCTGCAACGGCATATTCAATTTTTTCATTGAGCAAAAGCCATATCGGCAGATATCCGTGATCCGTTCCTATATCGGCAAGGGACGTTCCCTCACGTACAAAGGACGCACAAAGGGATAATCTTTCATCAAGGCTGAACATAAATACACCTCTTAGCACACTTAAAGCCGCAGAGCATCACCCTGCGGCTTCGGAGATAACATAAATTATTTATTATTATTGATATGATCGTTTAGCTTTTTAACAAGCTCATCAGCATCAACATCGTGAACCGAGCAAGCCTGCTCAATAGTTTCACCTCTTGATGCAGGACAGCCGAGACAGTGCATGCCTATTGAAAGAAAAATCGGTGCTGTTGTTTCGTCAATATCAAGAACCTCTCCGATTATTGTATCCTTAGTTATCTGTGCCATAATTTTGATTCCTTTCTGTTTTAATATACATCCATTATAATACCCAAATATCTTTTTTTCAATACTAAAAAGTATATTTAATATAACTTTCAGAAAAATTCAGATTTTTTCGGCAATCTCTCCCTGTTTTTTGTAAATACTTCCTCCGGGAACATATCCTCTGACCATGGAAAGAGGATATACGGTTGTATTCCTGCCTATTACGGTACCGGGATTCAGTATGGCGTTGCAGCCGACCTCCACGTTATCCCCAACAACAGCCCCGAATTTTTTAAGTCCCGTATCTATCTTTTCTCCGCCCGCCGTAAGGGTGACAAGACTTTTGTCGGATTTCAGATTAGAGGTTTTTGCACCGGCGCCCAAATGGGATTTATAACCGATAATGGAATCTCCTATATAGTTATAGTGAGGAACCTGAGCATTGTCAAAAATAATACAGTTTTTAAGCTCGGATGAATTTCCTATAACGCTGCCTCTGCCTACTATCGCACTGCCTCTTATAAATGCGCAGTGTCTTATCTCCGCTTCGGGGCAAACGATAAGCGGCCCCGCAAGGTATGCTGACGGCATAATCTTAGCTGTTTTTGCTATCCAGATACCGTCACCCCTGTATTCATACTCAGCCTTAGAAAGACTGCTGCCGACGGAAAGTATAAATTCAGATATACCCCGCAATGCCTCCCACGGATATGTCAGTCCCTCAAAAAGCTTTGCAGATATGCTTTTTGATAAATCAAGCAGATTTTCCGTTTTAAGACTATCAATTATCATAACACACTAATCCCCCATATCAGAAAATAATATCGTCCTCATCAAATTCTTTATAAAATGCCCAATCGTCGTCATCAAATTTCCCCGCAAGAAATCTTATACTTCTTTCCGCAGTCTCTACGGTGTATACCGAAAAGCTGTAAGGCTTGCCGGTATCAGGGTGAAAAACTATATCACATTCGCCCAAAGAGCGCCATCTGTGCGAAAAAACATCTATACCCTCTATACAAAATCTCTTTCCGCCTGATTTTCCCAAATAAGTATATTCCTTCATAATTCTATCTCCTCAACCGTCAACCCATTACCCTGTCGGTTATGTCCGATATCAGATATCTTTCCTCCTTATATGTTATAATAAAATTCCGCGAATATCCATATTCCCCCGCCTCCTGCACACCGCCGTTTTCGTCGGTATGAGCCTCAGAATATGTCAGTGTATAGGAAACAGGCACAGTATATTCTCCGTCCCTGACTGTTATATTCCCCGTTTCAATCTCAGTAACGGAAAAATCCGTTATATATCTTGAATAATCATAAAAACCCGTTTCATCATAATTCCAGATAAAATCCTCTGTTGTATATCTTGTTATATTTACATAATCCTGCTTGACAACGGCAGAAAAATACGAGGCTATAACATCCTTAAGAGATTCGACCGTTTCCGTTCCCTCTGAAACATAGCTTATTTCCTCGGCGGATATATCCTCTCCTTCCGTATCTTCACCGCAGGCACTCATTACAAGCAATACGCCGCAAATAAGTGCGACAGACAAAGCAGCGGAAAAAATACTTTTCATTACTGTTCAAAACCTCTCTGTCTAAGGTAAGAAATTATGAGTTCGGCACTGCCCTCTGTACCAAGCTTGCCGCTGTTGATACATAAATCATAATTATTGGGGTCTCCCCATTTTCCTGAAGCATAAAAATTATAATAATTAGCCCTGCTTTTATCAGTTTTGAGCACAACGCTCTGAGCCTTTTTGGGATTTACATCATATTCCCTTATTGCATATTCTATTCGTTTTTCCATATCAGCATAAATAAACAGCTTTACTATATCATTTCTTTCAGAAAGAATATAATCAGCACATCTGCCTACAATAACACAAGGCTCATTCGCTATTTTTCTTATAACATCATGCTGAGCAAGAAAAAGTCTGTCATTAAGCGGAAGCTGAGGCTCAATTCTGAATCCTCCGTCAAGCACAGCCGCCGCTCCAATCGACAGCGAATACAAAAGGCTGTTTGTGGATTTTTCGTCCATTTCCTCCACAACATCGGGATCCATTCCGCTTTCCTCAGCTACAATAGTCAGGAGATTTTTGTCATAATAAGCTATACCGAGCTTTTCGGCAAGATGATATCCTATTTTTCGTCCTCCGCTGCCGAATTGTCTTGCTATTGTTATTACCATAATAAAGCCTCCCTTGTTTATTAACTATGAGTTTTTATTATTGTAACATATTTTTCAATGAATTTAAACATTTTGCGGTAAATATTTTCTATTTTTATATATATATTCATGACTACACAGTTGTAATTAAATCGTATCCGTTTTGTAATTGACATTATCGACGGAAAATCTTATCATAGTAACTGTAATATACCTGAACAGGTATATTTTGGGAGTTGGTAATTTGAAAAGTTTAAAAAAGTTTTTATGTTTAATTCTTGTGCTGTGCCTTGGACTCTCAGTTTGTGCCTGTGACGGGGACACAGAGCTTCCCGAGGAACAGATAATATATTACAATGTTGATTTTGAGCCTGTCACGCTTGACCCGCAAATTGCAAACGACTCAAGCTCAAAGCTTATAATAATGAATACTTTTGAAGGTCTTGTGCGCATTGACGGGAATAATGATCCTATACCCGGTGCGGCGGATAGCTGGGAAATAAGCAAGGATAAGCTTATGTATACATTCCATCTCAGGGACGGTCTTAAATGGAGCGACGGCTCAAAGCTTACCGCCGATGATTTTCTTTACGGTATTCAAAGGGCTCTTACGCCGCAAACCTCTTCGCCGACTGCTTCTACGCTATATTCTATAAAAAATGCAGAGAAAATAAATACGGGAAAAGCGGATATTTCCAGCCTCGGAGTTTTTGTAAGGAACAGCGATACGGTAATTTTTCAGCTTGAATATCCGGATTCGGATTTTTTACAGCTTCTTGCAACTGCTCCGGCAATGCCGTGCAAAAAGTCCTTTTTTGAAAAAACGGCGGGGCAGTACGGAAGAGAGGACGATAAGATTCTGTGCAACGGTGCATTTTATGTCAGAGAGGACGGCTGGGAGCATGACAGGTATATTTATCTGCGAAGAAATGAGGAATATGTGGGAAGCGATAATCCTGTTCCTGCCGGCGTTAATATTACTATCGGTGAAACTCCGAATGATGTGTGCAAAGCAATAAGTGACGGTACCATAGACTGCGGAGAAATCACCTCTGCCGACACCGACAGGGCAGAAAAGCTTGGATTTAATCTGACAGGGTTTGGAGATACGGTATGGGGTATTTCCTTCAACAGTGCTGATGAGCTTCTCAAAGATGAGGATATAAGGAAGAGTCTTTTGTCCTCACTTGACAGAGATTATATTCTGAAGGATATACCCGACAACTGCATGGCAACAGAAAACATTATTCCGGACAGTGCGCAGCTTGACGGTAAAAAATACAGAGAAATCGCAGGAAATATCTCATTTGTTCCCGCGGAATTCCCCGATAAGCTTCTTACAAAGGGATTGAAGAATTCCGGTGCGGAAAATATCACAAACATAACAATATTATGTTCTGATGACGAAAAAACTCAATTATTTGTCAATAATATAATCGAAACATGGAATAAGTTTACCGGCGGATATTTCAACAAAAAGCCCGTACCGATTTCGGAGCTTAAAGACCGAATTGAATACGGAAACTATGAAGTAGTCGTCGCACCTCTTACCATTCAGGGAAATACTCCGCTGAGTACACTGGAACTATTTGAATCTACAAGTAAATACAACACAGCGGCTCTTGAAAACAGTGAGTATGATGAACGCATAGAGGAAATAAGAAAAAATCAGGTTTCCGAAGAAGTCGAAAGGATTATAGAAGCTGAACAATATTTGCTCGACAGCGGTATATTCTATCCGCTTTATATTGAAAACAGGTACTATGCAAGTGCGGGTAATGTCAACGGTATAATTTTTCATCCATTCGGAGCGGAGGTTGATTTTTTCCATGCAACAAAGACTGTGGAGTAGTCATGTGCAGATACGCTCCTGCTGTTTTGATTTTATGACTTGAAGTATCAGGAAAAAAATGTTAGAATTATGATATATGAATTTTATTGGAGGAAATATAAATGAAAAATTCGGAAAAAAATCTTGATACTATCTCTAATCTGTGTAAGAACAGAGGCTTCGTCTATCCGGGCTCGGAAATATACGGAGGTCTTGCAAATACATGGGATTACGGTCCGCTCGGTACGGCTCTTAAAAATAATATTAAGAATGCATGGCTTAAAAAATTTGTTCAGGAAAATAAATATAACGTGGGGCTGGACGCCGCTATTCTTATGAACCCGCAGACATGGGTCGCTTCCGGACATCTCGGAGGATTTTCCGACCCCCTTATGGACTGTAAGGAGTGTAAAACAAGACACAGAGCAGATAACCTCATTGAGGAATTTGACGGAACAAATGTTGCCGGCTGGTCAAACGAGCAGCTTGCCGATTATATAGATGAAAAGAATATCCCCTGCCCCGTTTGCGGCAAACATAATTTTACGGAAATCCGTCAGTTCAATCTTATGTTCAAGACATTTCAGGGCGTTACTGAGGACAGCAAGGATACGCTCTACCTTCGCCCTGAAACCGCTCAGGGTATTTTCGTAAACTTTGCAAATATTCAAAGAACAACAAGAAAAAAAGTACCCTTTGGCGTTGCTCAAATCGGTAAATCCTTCAGAAATGAAATTACTCCGGGTAAGTTTATTTTCCGTGTGCGTGAATTTGAGCAGATGGAGCTTGAATTTTTCTGCAAGCCCGGAACAGACCTTGAATGGTTCACATATTGGAGGGGCTTCTGCCGTGATTGGCTGTATTCTCTCGGAATAAGCGAGGAAAATCTCAGACTCCGTGACCACGACCCGGAGGAGCTTTGCTTCTACTCAAAAGCGACAACTGACTTTGAATACCTCTTCCCGTTCGGCTGGGGCGAGCTTTGGGGTGTTGCGGACAGAACGGATTACGACCTCACACAGCATATCAATACAAGCGGAAAAAGCCTTGAATACTTTGACCCCACCACAAACGAAAAATATATTCCCTATGTTATTGAGCCGTCTCTCGGCGTTGAGCGTCTTTTCCTTGCAGTACTTTGCGAGGCTTACGACGAGGAGAAGATTGACGAAAAGGACACTCGTACCGTTCTTCATCTTCATCCCGCTCTTGCTCCGATAAAGGCAGCCGTACTCCCACTCTCCAAAAAGCTCTCTGAGCAGGCCGAAAAGGTTTGTGAACAGCTTTCAAAGGACTTCATGGTTGATTTTGATGATACAGGCTCAATCGGCAAACGCTATCGCCGTCAGGATGAAATTGGTACTCCTATGTGTATTACCTTTGATTTTGACAGTCTTGAGGATAATTGTGTGACTGTCCGTGATAGGGATAGCATGAATCAGGAAAGAATCTCTATAGATAAGCTTAATGACTATATTTCAGATAAAATCAAATTTTGATTAAAAGCTCCGCTTTCAACACGTCGGTTTCTCGGCGGAACATCTCTTCTCTGCGTTTATATCTACCGCATCCGTACATTCGGGTGCGGTATTTTTAAACAGTGCTTTATTTCTTTCAGAAAAGAATAAAACGCAGAAAATGAAATAATATGAATTTTTTTAATACAAAACTTGCAAAATTTATATATTGACACCTTAAAATTATTGACAGATATTTCAAACGGTTATATAATATATTTGTATTCAAATTTATTGAAAGGAAGTCCTTATGATGGAAAAGAAAAATATCGACTGGGAAAACTTGGATTTCAACTATATTAAAACCGATAAACGCTATGTTTCAACCTACAAGAACGGAAAATGGGACGACGGGGCGCTTATTGAGGACGATATGATAACCATGAGCGAATGTGCCTGTGTTCTCCAGTATGCTCAGACGATTTTTGAGGGTCTTAAGGCTTATACGACTCAGGACGGTAAAATAGTTGTTTTCAGACCAGACCTTAACGCAGAAAGACTTGCTAATTCCTCAAAAAGAATGGAAATGCCCGTTTTCCCTGAGGAAAGATTTATTGACGCTGTTGTACAGACCGTAAAGGCAAATGCCGCATATGTTCCTCCCTACGGAACAGGCGCTACTCTCTACCTTCGTCCGTATATGTTTGGAATCAACCCTGTTATAGGAGTTAAGCCTGCGGATGAGTTCCAGTTCAGAATATTTGCAACACCGGTTGGTCCGTATTTCAAGGGCGGTGCAAAACCCCTTACTATCAAGATTAGTGATTTTGACAGAGCCGCTCCGAACGGTACAGGCTTTATAAAGGCAGGTCTTAACTATGCAATGAGCCTTCATGCTATTGTTACCGCTCATAATGAAGGCTTCGCTGAAAATATGTATCTCGACCCCAAAACAAGGACAAAGGTTGAGGAAACGGGCGGCGCTAATTTCCTGTTTGTGACAAAGGATAACAAGATTGTAACGCCTAAGTCCAACAGTATTCTCCCTTCGATAACAAGACGTTCTCTTATGACTGTTGCTAAAGATTACCTTGGCTATGAGGTTGAAGAACGTGAAGTATATCTTGACGAGCTCGGCAATTTTGCGGAATGCGGTCTTTGCGGTACTGCTGCCGTTATCTCGCCGGTAGGTAAGATAAACGACCACGGTAAGGAAATTTGCTTCCCCAGCGGCATGGAAGAGATGGGACCTGTTACAAAGAAGCTCTACGATACCCTCACAGGTATGCAGATGGGCAAGCTTGATGCCCCCGAAGGTTGGATAAAGGTTATAGAATAATAACGAGTTTTCGTAAAGTTATGTATATATAAATATCTCAACAGAAATTACCTCCTTGTTCTTTTGAGCAGGGAGGTCATTATGATGAAGGGTATTGTAAATCTGAGAAGTTTTTTATATGTAAAGCTGTCCGAAAGCTGAATTTTCATATTCTTTCCTCTTATTTTTTCTTTATTTCTATACATTAATATTTTATACTCTTTTATACAAAAATGCAACCCGAAACCTATCTGATTTAGGGTTGCATTATTTATTTACCTGCCTTTGACAAAATCATAAGGCTGTATCCCGAAGGATAATTACATACTTCTTTCGTATGCCTCGATCATCTTTTTAACCATCTGACCGCCTATAGAACCTGCCTGACGAGATGTGAGGTCGCCGTTATAACCCTGCTTGAGGTTTACGCCTACTTCGTTAGCACATTCCATCTTGAACTGCTCCATAGCCTGCTTAGCTTCAGGTACGTTGAGTGAATTAGAATTGTTAGCCATAATAGTTTCTCCTTTTATTCTTCATTTTATAAATCAGACGACAGAATTACCGTAAATAATTTGCGGTGCGGTATTAATATATTAATTAATTTCGCACCGCATTTTTAAGTACAAAATCAATCCTATTAATACCTGTTTGCTTTTTTACACATATCCGTGTTTGCCGCCTGTGTTAATATTATTATCATATTTTGATTTAATATTACAAATTTCCTATGGTAAATAATACTATTATATAAGGCTGAAATGTTTTTTAAAATATGCTAATAGTGAGTAAAAACGACCGCTTTATTCATAATAATTAAAAAATAGGACAAAATTCTAAAAAATTTAACAGAAATATACAAAAAATTTTATTAAAATTATTGACTTTTTAGTTTTTTAGTTGTTTAATTATATTAGAAGAGTTTGTTCGGAGGTGAGAACTATGAAGGTTATAAACGGTACAGGCGTTTCTAACGGAATCGCAATAGGCAAAATCCATTTCTTTAACAGTACATTGGAGAATATTCCCGAATACAAAGTAAGCGATACAAATGCCGAAATTCAAAGATACCACAGGAGTATGATTGCCGCAAAAAACTGTCTTACAAGCATATATGAAAATGCCTGCAAAAAAGTCAACAAAGAGGAAGCTGTAATTTTTAAGACTCACATATTGGTCGCCGAGGATTCAAAGCTTACAAAGCTTGTCGAGGCGGATATCAAAAACGGCAGGAATGCTGAGGCTGCGGTTTATGATGCATTTAACGACCTGGCAAACGTATTCAAAAATATTGATGACGAATATTTTCGGGCAAGATATAACGATATACTTGATGTTGCCCATATTCTCATAAATATTCTGCAAAACAAATACGAGTGTCAGATTGAAATTGATGAAGACGCACCTGTTATTGTTGCAGCAAAGGATCTTTTTCCGAGTGATACCATTACTTTTGACAGAAATAAGCTTCTGGGTCTGATTGCTAATGAAAGCTCTTATAATTCCCATACGGCAATGCTTGCAAGGACTATGGGGATTCCTTCTGTTATACAGATTGACGAACCGCTTGAACAGTACGATAATACTACTGCTGTTATAGACGGACAATTCGGAAAAATTATAATTAACCCCGATACAAATACTCTCGCCCTATATGAAGCAAAATGCGAACGCTACAAAAAACAACAGCAGAGATTACAGAACCAGATAGGACGTCCTTCTCAAACAATGAACAAACAAAATGTGCGTCTTTCCGCAGATATAAGAAGTCTCGGTGAAATTGCAAAGGCGCTTCAAAATGACGCAGACGGTATCGGTATTTTCAGGAGTGAAACCCTTTTTACCAACCGCGGAAAGGCACCCGACGAATCCGAACAGATTGAAACATATAAAACCCTTCTGAAAGCTTTCGGCGATAAGGGGGTTGTTATAAGCACAGTTAACGGCAGCTCGGAAATGGGAATGGATTATCTGGATATACCGCAGGAAAAAAATCCTGCCCTCGGTTTCAACGGAATACGTATATCACTTGAAAATTCGGAATTTTTCCGTACACAGCTCAGGGCTCTGTACCGTGCTTCGGTATACGGTAAGCTGTCTATTCTTATTCCAATGGTCAGCAGCATTGAAGAAATTGATTACGTTAAAAGAGAAATAGTAAAAATAAAGAACGAATTAAAATTGCAGGGGGAAAGATTCAGTAACAATATAAGGCTTGGCCTTATGGTTGAAACTCCCGCCGCAGCAATACTGTCGGACGAACTGAGCAGTCAGGTCGATTTCGTCAATATAGGAACTGATAATCTTACTCAGTATACCCTCGCAATGGATAAGGAGAATAAAAAACTTGTAGATTTTTACCGACCGTACCATCCCGCAATCAAAAAGCTCATCAGGATAACAATAGATAATGCACACAAAAACGGAAAACCCGTAGCGCTCAGCGGACATTATGCCGCAGACACTGCGATTACAAAAGTGCTTCTTGCATTAAAGGCTGATGAATTGGTTGTTCCCCCGTCGGATATACTCAAGGTCAAGGCGTCGGTAAGAGAAACAGATACAAGCGATCCCGAAAAAATACTCAAAGATATCTTCTGATACACCTGAATTCCATATTTTGAATACAGCCATTTTTCTGCCTGTACGATAAACAGTACACGTACCCGACTGCAATATATGCAAAGATTAAAGTCGGATGCGTGTACTAATTTTGTTCTTATAAATTAAACAAAATGAGGAAATAATGCTGCCGGGATCTCCCCGCCTTATGCGGATGTGATATTCAAAAGGTGTGCTATACCCGGTATGCTTTCTCCCTGTTGGCTTGAAGTAGGCGACATAAGCGCACCCGTAGCAATAAAAAGTATATTATTTAGCTTCTTTTCATCAAGTTGTTTTGCAATATATGAGCAAAAAACCGAACCGCAGCAGCCGCAGCCCGAACCTCCCCCGTGTACATCCTGAGCCTTTCTGTCAAATATAAGTTTTCCGCAGTCATTGTGGTTTCCCGAAATATCTATCCCCTCACGAATGAGCAGCTCAATCAACAGCTCAGAACCGATATAACCCAGGTCACCTGTCAGAATGAGGTCGTAATCTCCTGCCTTTGTATCCGTGTCTTTAAGATAATTCATTATTGTATCGGCAGCTGCCGGGGCCATCGCTGCTCCCATATTATTTGCATCCTTAATTTTGTAATCAATTATCTTTCCTACAGTCACTGCTTTTATCGGTTTTCCGTTTCCGCTGTCGTCAATAATCGCAGCTCCGGCGCCGGTTACTGTCCATTGTGCGGTAGGTGTACGCTGTCCTCCGTATTCTATCGGAAAACGAAATTGTCTTTCGGCTGAGCAAAAATGCGATGAAGTAACAGCCATGACCCTGTCACTCGCCCCGCTGTCACACAAAAGTGATGCAAGCATCATTGTTTGTGCCATTGTTGAGCAAGCTCCGTACTGACCGATATAGGGTATTCCGAGTGAGCGCAAACCGAATACCGATGATATGCACTGATTGAGCAGGTCGCCCGCAAGTATAATATCAATATCCTTTGCAGTAAGCTTTGCCTTATCAAGCGCAAGCTGTGCGGCGTCTGTCTGTAGCCTGCTTTCCGCTTTTTCCCATGAGCTTTGCCCCAGCATATCGTCGGCATATGTGGTATCAAAATATTCACCGAGCGGGCCCTCGCTTTCCTTGTGACCTGCGATTCCTGCCGAACTTATTATACCTATTCCGTCTGAGATTTTTATTGTTCTGTTACCTATTCTTTCGGACATAATTTTACCTCCATAATTAATTCTGATTTATTATCTGCAATATTTTGGGGATAATACTAATAAATCGAAAATAATATAATTTAAAATATTACTTATACAAAAAAAGCAGTCTGAATGTTATGCAACAAACCATAGAACTGAATAGCATTATATATTCCTACGATGCATATTTACATACGAACACCTCTACCCCACTACGCCAAATGTCGTTGGACAGCTGAGCGAATGTTTAATAATTTTCTTAAAATAGTTTTTTATGGTAGAAAATTATGTTATAACAACCGCACGCCGTTTCCCGACTCCGCAAAGCGTCGTCGGACGGCTGAGCGGACGTTTAATAATTTTCTTAAAATAGTTTTTTATGGTAGAAAATTATGTTATAACAACCGCACGCCGTTTCCCGACTCCGCAAAGCGTCGTCGGACGGCTGAGCGGACGTTTAATAATTTTCTTAAAATAGTTTTTTATGGTAGAAAATTATGTTATAATATATCAAGATAGTATTTACGGAAAAACAACAAACGAAATGGGAGGTATAAACAATGGGAATTTATCTCAATCCGGGTAATGAAAGATTTTCGCAGGCACTTAATTCGGATATTTACGTTGACAAGTCTATGCTTATTTCTGTTACAAACAAAAAGCTTAATACAGAGCAAAAGTATATATGCGTCAGCCGCCCCCGACGCTTCGGTAAATCCATGAACCTCGGTATGCTTGCCGCCTATTACAGTATGGGCTGTGACAGTAAAAAAATGTTTGATGACCTTTTCGTTTCAAATGATGAAAGCTATCTGCAATACCTCAACAAGTTTAACGTAATTTATATTAATATGCAGGATTTTTTAAGCGGCAGTAAAAATGTTGATGATATGCTGTTGCTTATGAAGAAGTTTATATTGAAGGATTTTAAAAAGGTTTACAGTGATACGGAATGGGACTCGGATATAAATTTATCTTTTAATTTTGAAGAATTTTATGATAAAACCAAAATACCGTTTGTTATACTTATAGATGAATGGGATTGTGTCATGCGTGAACATATGAAGGATAAGGAAGCGCTTAAGACCTATCTTGATTTTCTACGAAATTGGCTAAAAGACAAAAGCTATGTTGCCCTCACATATATGACAGGTATTCTTCCTATAAAAAAATACGGCACACATTCTGCACTCAATATGTTCAGGGAATATTCAATGATTAAATATACTGAATTAAATCGGTATATTGGTTTTACTAATGAGGAAGTAGAAATGCTGTGTGAAAAATATAACATGGATTTTGATGATATGAAATCATGGTATAACGGTTACAGGTTAGGTGATACGGATATCTACTGTCCTAATTCTGTCGTATGCTCCATTTCGGAAAGAAAATTTGACGATTACTGGGTGGAAACCGAAACCTATGAGGCATTGGCGCAATATATTGCCATGAATTTTGACGGCTTGCATGATACTATAGAAAAACTGCTTGCGCAGCAGCCGCAGCCTGTAAATACACGCACCTTTACAAACGATATGATTACTTTTGCAAATAAAGATGATATTCTTACTCTGCTTATTCATCTTGGTTATCTTGGGTATAATTCAGATAATAAAACGATATATATTCCAAATAAGGAAATAGCAGATGAATTTGTTGTAAGTATGCAGGCGACGGGACTTTGGAAAGAAACCATAGATACTGTTATGAAATCAAGAAAGCTTCTTGAAGATACGCTGAAAGGTGACAATAAAGCGGTATCAAAAGCTATTGAAAAAGTTCATGAAGGTAATTCTTCCGTTATCAACTATAATAATGAACAGTCGCTGCGGTTTATAATACTGATTGCTTATTATTATGCAAGGGAGCACTATGATATCATACAGGAAATGCCGTCCGGAAAGGGTTTTGCTGATATAATGTTCATTCCCAAACCTAAAACCGATACAGAAGCATATCCCCCAATGGTTGTTGAACTTAAATGGAATCAGTCAGCCGAAACGGCAATCAGTCAAATTAAAGACAGAAACTATCCTGCTGTACTTGAAAGCTTTGACAGGGTATTACTTGTCGGTATCGGTTATGAAAAAGACGGAAAAAAACATCAATGCATAATAGAAAAATGTCAAATAAATGATTTCTAAAAATGTAAATTAATAAAGATTTATCGTATAACTTATATAAGATTGGATTTACGCAGAAGTTATGAACGGAGGTATAAACAATGGGAATTTATCTCAATCCGGGTAATGAAAGATTTTCGCAGGCACTTAATTCGGATATTTACG
>CANRDH010000013.1 GCA_947629295.1 uncultured Clostridia bacterium | reverse complement strand
CAAAAGCGATTCGCCTTCTATACCTTGAAAACACATATTGACATTTCCGGGAAGTCTGTG
This sequence comes from uncultured Clostridia bacterium, assembly GCA_947629295.1. GTDB lineage: Bacteria > Bacillota > Clostridia > Oscillospirales > Acutalibacteraceae > UBA1213. The sequence continues at coordinate 18,481 of CANRDH010000013.1, read as the reverse complement.
TACTCTGTCGCCGTTTATTCTCGAACGGTCAATCTTCAGCAGATTATCAATAAGTCTGTCACGCATTTTTTCAAGACGTCTGTTTCTCTCGTCCATTACCTCAACGGATTCCTTGAGAGCTTCAGCCATCCCGACAACTCCGGCAAGGTTTTCCGTTCCTGCTCTCAGACCTCTTTCCTGTGCGCCGCCGTGTACAAGGTTCGGAAGCCTTATGCCTTTGCGTACATATAAAGCACCTACACCCTTAGGACCGTGAAATTTATGTGATGAAAGCGAAAGCATATCAACTCCGAGTTCCTTTACATCGACGGGAATAGTGCCGACAGCTTGAACCGCATCCGTATGAAAAATAATACCGTGTTTTTTAGCAATAGCCGCAAGCTCCTTTATCGGCTGGATCGTACCGATTTCATTATTTGCGTACATAACGGTAATAAGAGCCGTGTCCTCCCTTATAGCAGCTTCAAGCTCCTCGGGACGTACAAGACCGTCCTCGTGTACATCAAGAAGAGTTACCTCGAAACCGTGCTTTTCAAGATATTCAAGCGTATGCAGAACAGCATGATGTTCAAATCTGCTTGAAATTATGTGTTTCTTGCCCTTTCTTTCACCAAGCTCGGCGGCCCCCTTTATTGCCCAGTTATCAGCCTCACTTCCGCCCGAAAGGAAGAATATCTCATTCGGCTGAGCATTAAGACAATTTGCAATGTCCTCCCTTGCCTTGTCAACAGCTCTTCTCGCCTCAACACCCTCGGTATATAAGCTTGAGGGATTGCCGTAGATTTCGGTAAGAAACGGCTTCATTGCTTCAAAAGCTCTTTCGCTGAGCTTTGTTGTGGCGGCATTGTCCGCATATACTCTTTTTATCAAAAAAATCGACCTCGATTCTGTATATTGTGACGGGAATAAAATAAAAGAAGTGTAATATTATTCTTGCTTGATTTTCCCAACACATACATAATACCGCAAATATTTTAATAAATCAATAGTTTTTCGTTAATTCATAGTAAATTAGTATGATATATTTTTAGGTATTTAATAATTTGTTAGGATTGCACAAAAGGTATTATATTTTTTTATACTTTTCTGCCGCTGCAACCGCAAGCCTGTCACAGCGTTCGTTTTCGGGATGCCCATTATGTCCCTTGACCCATATTATTGTAACATTATGTTTTTTTATAAGGTTAAGAAGTTCCTCCCACAGTTCAGTATTTTTAGCCTTGCTCTTATCGGATTTTATCCAGTTGTTTTTCTGCCACTTTTCAGCCCAACCTTTTGTTATACCGTTGCACACATATTGAGAATCGCTTGTAACGGTAACATTGCAGGGTTCCTTAAGAGCTTTCAGCCCCTCTATAACGGCAATAAGCTCCATGCGGTTATTTGTAGTGATTGCCTCTCCGCCCGAAAGCTCCTTTTCATGACCGTTGTATCTAAGAATTGCTCCCCAACCGCCCGGACCCGGATTGCCGCTGCAAGCCCCGTCTGCAAATAATTCAACTTTTTTCAAAACTACCCCTCCGAAGATATGTAATATGTTAATTATATCCAAAATACTATCAATAATCAATACCATCATGTGATAGATTTTACTTTATTTAATTAATTAGAGCTTACAATGGGTAAAATACTATTGACAGATTTAATCTGTAAGAGTAAAATAAACTATAATGGTTTTGTTCGGAAATTATTTTATTTTGGAAAAATAAGCGACAGCTTTTTTAAAATTTATTAATGTGGAGGTAATTCAGTGGTATCGGAATTTAACAGAAAGGGCGCATCTAAGAACGGAAAGGGGAGGAATTTTTCAAGGGTTAATTATTCCAAAACCAAACAGATGCGCAGAAGAAACCCTATTCCTGAGAGTAAGTCAAATCTTTTTGACAGGATAATGCCCCAACCAAAGCTCTCAGACCAGGAAATAGGAGGAGGAGTTACGATTGACAGACCCTTTGAAGCTACGGGAGGATTTCAGCGCGGTCAGAAGGGAGATAGGAGCTATCAGTCTGATTATAATTCACGGAGAAGTGAATATCAGCCAAGAAAACTGCAAAACTCAAAAGGTGAGTCAAGCGTAAAAATAACCTTTTTAGGTGGTCTTAACGAGATAGGTAAGAATATAACACTGTTTGAATGTGAGGATGATATGTTCCTTCTTGACTGCGGAATGGCATTTCCTGACGGAGATATGCTCGGTGTTGATCTTGTTATCCCTGATTTTACATATCTCGAAAGAAATAAGGATAAAATCAGGGGGGTAGTTTTGACCCACGGTCATGAGGATCATATAGGTGCGCTGCCGTATCTTCTCAAAAAGATGAATATTCCGATTTTCGGAACAGCTTTGACCCTGGGACTTGTCGGAAGCAAGCTCAAGGAGCATAATCTTCAGAGTAAGGCAAAGCTTAATGTTGTAAAAGCGGGACAAAGGATAAAGCTCGGAAAGTTTTCGATTGAGTTTATTCATGTAAATCACTCAATTCCGGATTCGGTGGGTCTTGCAATCCATACAAGTGCGGGTACGATAGTTCATACGGGCGATTTTAAGATAGACTGCACCCCAACGACAGGAGAAATGATAGATTTGTCGAGGTTTGCGGAGCTTGGAAAGCAGGGGGTTCTTGCACTTATGGCGGATTCCACAAATGCCGAACGTCCCGGATATACGTCAACTGAGCAGAAAATCGGTCATACATTTGATATGCTTTTCAAGGAAGCGGAAAATTGCAGGATCATTATAGCTACATTTGCTTCAAATCTCGGAAGAATACGCCAGATACTTGATGTCGCTCAGAAATACGGAAGAAAGGTTGCTTTTTCCGGAAGAAGTATGATAAACAATATGACGATAGCGTCAGAGCTTGGATATATAGATGTACCTGACGGTCTTGTTATTGATATAGATATGCTGGGACAGTACACAAAGGACCAGATAGTGCTTATAACAACAGGCAGTCAGGGTGAGCCGATGTCAGCTCTTTCAAGAATGGCTTATTCCGACCACAGAAAGGTTGAGGTCGGACCTGATGATTATATTATAATTTCTGCCAACCCCATACCGGGTAATGAAAAGATGGTAAGTACGGTAGTGAACGAGCTTATGAAGCACGGCTGCAAAATTGCTTCCGAATCAATGTATGAGGTTCATGTATCGGGTCATGCTTGTCAGGAGGAGCTGAAAATAATTCAGGGTCTGACAAAACCGAAATATTTTATTCCGGTCCACGGAGAGCAGAAGCACCTGGTAAAGCACGCAAATCTTGCTATGGAAATGGGGATGTCAAGGCAAAATATATTCATAGGGGATATAGGTAATGTGATAGAGCTGAGCAAAAGCTCTATGAAACAGCTGCCGAGCGTACCGTCCGGAAAGGTTCTTGTAGACGGATTAGGCGTCGGAGATGTCGGAAGCATAGTTCTGCGTGACAGGAAGCATCTCGGTCAGGATGGACTTATAGTTGTCGTTGTGACGCTTGACAGTGCAACAGGACAGGTATCTGCCGGACCTGATATAGTTTCGAGAGGTTTTGTATATGTACGTGAAAGCGAGCCTCTTATGGAGGACGCAAGAACGGCTGTTCTGAATGCTCTTGATGATTGCGACCGTCAGGGGATACATGAATGGAGCGTGATCAAGAATACAATAAAGGATGAGTTATCCAAGGTATTGTATGATAAAACAAGAAGGAGTCCGATGATTCTGCCTATAATCATGGAGGTTTAAATAACCTCAGATCAGGATAAAAGGATTCAAAAAAGTAGGTGTACAGATTGAAAAAGGGAAAAGGAAGCAGGCAAAGGTATATAACCCCCATGTTCTTGGTGCTTGCCATTGCCATGCTTGTTATGGCAATATTATCCTTTTGGTGGAATATATATGTATTTATTGTAGAACTGATAGTTTCAGCGGCGGCATTGTCTTTGATTATTTTTGGGATCGTAAATCTCAGAAGGTATGTATGCCGCACTATCGCCGCAGCGTCCTCTTATTTGGGAAATGCCGGAAAGGATAGAATAAATAAGGTTTCAGTACCTGCTGCAATAATTGGAAATAATAATGAGATACTGCTTGTGAATGATTTGTTTATAAAAAAGGTATGCAGCAACAGAAATCCCCTTGGCGACCTCATTTCTGATTATCTGACCAATAAAAACCCCGATACAATGTACGAGGATAACGGAACAGATACATTTGTAAATGATAAGTGGTTTATCGTCTTTGCTGTAAAGGCAGGAGAAAGCTCGGTCGTCTATTTTGTTGACGATAATCTGTATAAGACAAATTCGGATGAATATGTTCTTTCACGGCCTGTTGTTGCCATAATCGCTTTTGACAATAAGGAAGAGCTTGAACGTGAAGCTGAGGAGGGCGAAGCAAGCCGTATAACCGTGCTTGTGGAAAAGACTATTGCAAAATGGGTATCGACTACATCAGGATTTTATAAAAAAATAAGCGGCGGAAGATATCTGTTTATTCTTGAGGAAAGGTATATAAAGCAGTTTATAGAGGAGAAATTCAAGATTCTTGAGGAGATACGTGCAATAGAGATCAATGACAGAATGAATGCAACTATTTCTATCGGTGTTGGCAGAGGCGGAGCTACGATCAAGGAATGTGAGTTATGGTCAAGGCAGGCTCTTGATATGGCGCTCGGAAGGGGCGGCGATCAGGTTGCCGTAAAAAAGAATGAAACCTATCAGTTTTTCGGCGGTTTATCAAAGGGTATAGAAAAACGTGATAAGGTGCGTACGAGAGTAATTGCCGCCGCACTGACCAATCATATAAATAACAGCAGTAATGTTGTTATAATGGGACACAGATATTCAGACCTTGACAGTGTAGGGGCTTGTATAGGTATGTGGAGCGCTGTCGTAAAGGGACTGCACAGAAACGCTTATATTGTTATCGACCGTCAGCAGACGCTTGCAAAGCCGCTTGTGACAAGCTTTGAAAAGGCAGGCTTTGAGGGAATATTCAAATCAGAGTCGGAAGCGCTGAGTCTTATTGATGATCATACTCTCCTTATTATAGTGGATACACATTCCCCAAATTTTCTTGAGTCTAAGACGATATATGAGCACTGCAGCAAGGTAGTTGTTATTGATCATCATAGGATGATGGTAAATCATATTGATAATGCGCTTGTATTTTACCATGAGCCATATGCTTCGTCCGCAAGTGAAATGACTGCGGAGCTTGTGCAGTATCTCGGTGATTATTCATTGAGCAGACTTGAGAGTGAGGCTTTGCTTTCGGGTATTATGCTTGATACCAAAAATTTTGTATTGAGGACAGGAGTGAGGACCTTTGAGGCTGCGGCATTTCTCAAAAGTAACGGAGCCGATACGGTCGAGGTCAAGCGCCTTTTCTCCAATTCTATTGATACATATAAGGTTAAATATAAGCTGGTAAGCGAGGCTGAAATATTCAATTACTGCGCAATAGCCTGCGCCGACAGTAATACTCCGGATATACGCATAGTATCCGCACAGGCTGCGGACGAGCTATTAGGTATAGAGAATGTAAAGGCTTCTTTTGTAATGTATAAAACAGGAAAGACAGTCAGTATTTCTGCACGTTCTCTCGGAGATCTTAATGTTCAGGTTATTATGGAAGCTCTCGGCGGCGGCGGTCATCAGACAATGGCTGCCTGCCAGATTGAAAATGTAAGCATAGCCGAGGCAAGAGAACGGCTCCTTTCCATAATAAATGAGCTTGAAATAAATAAAAAAGCGGGATCTCAGGCAGATACGGCATGAGATGTATGTTATTTGCTTACAAACTATGGTTATTCGGAAAGGATGATAAATTGTGAAGGTAATTTTATTGCAGGATGTAAAGGGTTCGGGAAAAAAGGGTGAGTTAATCAATGTATCCGACGGATACGGACGAAATTATCTTTTGCCGCATAAGCTTGCCGTTGAAGCCGACGCTAAGGCTATGAACGAAATGAAAAATGCTGAAGAATCAAGACAGTATAAAATAGAAGTTGAAAAAGCAAATGCGGCAGCCAATGCAGAAAAGCTTAACAATCAGACGCTTACAATAATAGGCAGGGCAGGAAAGGGCGGCAGACTGTTCGGCTCTGTAACGAGCAAGGAGATAGCAACAGAGATCAAAAATAAATTCGGTATAAATATTGACAAGAGGAAAATTGTTCTTGACAGTGATATAAAGTCCTTCGGTACTTACAGTTGTGAGGTAAAGCTTTATACCGGCATATCGGCAAAGCTTAAGGTCATGGTAACTGAGGCAGAGCAATAAGAAATATATTGTGCACCTGAATTACAAAAGACAGGGGCTTGTATATGTGAAGTTTGGGTTTTCGAAATGTAATTATATGAGGAAGTGATATAATGAGAGAGGATAAGCTTCCCACCGGAGCTGTTGATGGACTTAATCTCCCGTATAATGCCGATGCGGAGCAGTCGGTTCTGGGTGCTGTTCTTATGGAATCGGATAACCTCTACCGTATTATGGACATAATACCTTCTGCGGATTATTTCTATTTGTCAAACCATAAGCTTATATACAAAGCGATGGTTGAATTATTTACTTTGGGAAACCCCGTTGATTTTGTTACGGTATTTAATAAGATCAAGGGAAATAAGGATATTGAAGAAGGTACATTGAAAAACTATCTTGTGCAGCTTGCGGAAAGGCTTCCGTCGCTTACAAATCTTGAGTATTACTGTACCATAGTTAAGAATACATATCTTCTCAGATGTCTTATCATGTCTTCACGTGAAATTATCAGCGATGCCGCGTCTTCGGACAGTGATGACGCACAGAAGATTATAGAGGCTGCGGAGCAGAAGATACTTGAGGTACACGACGACAGAAGCGTAAGCGGCCTTGAGAGGATAAATACAATTATTTACAGGACATTCACTGACCTTGATAATCTGAATTCTCCCGATTATGAGAAATTCAAAGCATTATCTACAGGTATTTCCGCACTTGATAATACTATCACAGGTCTAAACCGCTCCGACCTTATTTTGATTGCCGCACGTCCCGGTATGGGAAAAACCAGTTTTGCACTGAATATTGCACGTCATGTTGCGGTAAAAGCAAAAAAAAGAGTAGCCTTTTTTTCTCTCGAAATGCCCAAAGAACAGCTTGCTTCACGTTTGCTTTCAACGGAGGGGCTCGTACCCGGTACGAAGCTAAGAACGGGTAAGCTTGACGGTGACGAATGGACGCGGTTGGTTGAGGCGGGAGATATACTAAGCAAAACAAGAATTTATCTTGACGATACTTCTGATATTACGGTTCCCGAAATAAAAGCGAAAGTAAGACGTAACAGTGAAGATATAGATCTTATAATCATAGATTACCTTCAGCTTATGTCTTCTGCAAAAAGGATAGACAACCGTGTTCAGGAAATTTCTGAAATTACGAGAAGTCTTAAAATCATGGCAAAGGAATTAAATGTTCCGGTTATAACACTGTCGCAGCTTTCACGTGCAAGTGAAAAGCGCAACGAGCATGAACCTCAGCTTTCAGACCTTCGAGATTCGGGTTCAATTGAACAGGATGCTGATATTGTTCTTTTTCTTTACAGAGAAGGATATTATCGCAGCACGAAGGCCGGCAGCAGTAATTCTGACAATGTTGATATGAACAGCGGTCAGTGTATTGTTGCAAAAAACCGACACGGAGAAACCCGCTCGGTGCCGTTGCATTGGCAGGGAGAGTTTATGAGATTTACATCACAGGAGTTAAGCCGTGGAGAATAAAGCAGCAAAAACCGCAGCAAAATATAATATGCTGAATAACGGCGACACGGTTATAATAGGTCTGTCGGGCGGAGCGGATTCCTGCGCTCTTTTTTGGTTTCTGTTATCGCTAAGAGATAAACTGAATTTAAGACTGATTGTTTGTCATGTAAATCATATGCTGAGAGGTTGGGAAGCCGACAGAGATGAATTGTTCGTACAAAAACTATGTGAGGAAAACTCTGTTGAATTCAGACTGCTTAAGGTTGATGTAGCAGCGAGGGCAAGAGAGCTAAAGGAAAGTACAGAAAAGTGCGGACGTGATATAAGATATGATTTTTTTGAAAAAACGGCTGAAGAATTTAACGGAAAGATAGCAACAGCGCATACTGCGTCCGATAATGCCGAAACAGTAATATTTAATTTGACAAGAGGCTGCGGTGTTCGTGGATTATGCGGTATTCCTCCTGTAAGGGGAAATATTATACGTCCGCTTATCGAGGTGACAAGAGAAGAAATTGAAGCCTATTGCAGTGAGCACAACTATAAATTCGTCACGGACAGCAGCAATCTTACAAGAGACTATACAAGAAACAGACTGCGGCTTGATGTTATTCCCGTACTGAAGGAAATCAATCCGTCGTTTGAGGAAAATATTTCCCGAATGTCCCAAAGAATGAACTGTAATGCGCAATACCTTTACACATCGGCAAAGGAAATTCTTAACAGGTCGGACACGGATAAAGGATATAAAGTCGATGTGCTTAACAACTGTAATGATGCGGTATTTGCTGAGCTTATTGCAATACTTACAAAAGAATTTGATATTATACCCGAAGCAAAGCATATAGAGCTTATAAGAAAAGTATGCCGTTCTTCGGGGGCTGTGGAGCTGAAATGTAATATTTATGCAGTTTCAAATCAGGGTTTTTTGAGAATAATAAAAAAGTCGGATAGTAAAAATAATGAAGAAGCACGATATTGTGGACAGGAAAGACTAGTAATAAACAATAAAAAATTCAAACTATCCGTATTAAATATAGATGAATTTTACAACTGTCAGAAAAATAACAAATTTTTATTTAATTATTGCCTGGATTATGATACAATAACAATGTCGAGTGTTTTCCGTTTCAGGAAAAGCGGCGACAAGTTCAGATTGCCTAAAAGAAATGTTACCAAATCTTTGAAAAAGCTTTTTAATGAGATGAAGATACCCAAAGATAAAAGGGATAGTATTCTTGTTCTCGCGGACGGTGCCGACGTTCTGTGGATAGAGGGTATAGGGCCGTCGGCAGGAGGTATTGTAAAACCGGATTCCGAAAAAGTATTGGTGATACAGCCGGATATATGAATTTTGAGAAAGGAATGAAGCTATGTATGACGCCATAGAGCATATTCTTTTTGATGAAACCGAAATTTCCAATGCTGTGAACAGGATTGCTTGCTCTGTCAACAACGATTATGAAAATGAGCAGCTTGTTGTAATCGGTGTGCTGAAGGGAAGCTTTATATTCCTTGCCGATTTGATTCGTAAGCTTGATATTGATTTTACGATAGATTTTATCAGAGCTTCAAGCTACGGAGAAAATACCGAATCCGCAGGAAATGTCAGGATTATTTCCGATATATCCGAAAACATTGAAAACAGCAATGTGCTTCTTGTTGAGGATATAATTGATACAGGATATACTCTGTCATACATAGTGGATTATCTTAGAGGTTTCTCTCCTCTTTCAATCAGAATATGCACATTGTTTGATAAACCGTGCAAAAGGGTTATTCCTATAAAACCCGATTATGCCGGTATTGTCATAGACGATCGTTTTATAGTCGGCTACGGTCTTGATTATAATGAGAAATATAGGGGTATACCTTATGTAGGTGTACCGAAATTTGATCCAAAAAAATAAAGGAGTGACAAGTAATTGGATAACAAGAGAACGGTGCGAAATCTTTTGATATATCTCGGTATTCCGATACTGCTTATAATCATTTTTGCCGTGTTTTTTTCAATGCAGAGCACAGACGACAGGAGTACTTCGGAGATAATATATCTTTTCAAGGATAATAAGGTAAAGGAATATTCACTTGATTTCGGCTCGGGAAACCTGGAGATCGTCAAGACGAACGGAGAGAAAATAGAAACCTCCGTTGCAAGCGTATCTCTTTTCCTTGATGCAGTCGAGCCGTATGTGGAGAATTACAACGAGAAGAATACAGACGCTCCGATGAAATTTACATGGAAGCCTGCTGCGGACAATTCATTCTGGTTAAGTATTCTTCCAAATATTATCCTGCTCGTTCTGTTTATCGTTGTCTGGCTGTTTTTCATGCGGCGGCTGTCAAACGGAATGGGAGACGCGGGAAAATCATTTTCTTTCGGAAAAGCTAAGATTAAGAGCGTAAACGACGAAAAAAGAAAGACTACTTTCGCCGATGTTGCGGGAGCTGACGAGGAAAAGGAGGAGCTGAGAGAAATTGTTGAATTTCTCAAGGACCCGAAAAAGTATAATGAACTCGGAGCGAGGATACCAAAAGGCGTATTGCTTGTAGGACCTCCCGGTACCGGTAAGACTCTCCTTGCAAGAGCAGTTGCAGGCGAAGCAGGAGTACAGTTTTTCTCGATTTCCGGTTCCGACTTTGTGGAAATGTTTGTTGGTGTCGGTGCGTCAAGAGTGAGAGACCTTTTTGAACAGGCACATAAAAGCTCACCGTGCATTATCTTTATTGATGAAATTGATGCAGTCGGCAGACAAAGAGGCGCAGGTCTCGGCGGCGGACATGACGAGCGTGAGCAGACGCTGAACCAGCTTCTTGTTGAGATGGATGGTTTCGGTGCAAATGAAGGAGTAATAATGATTGCGGCTACAAACCGTCCTGATATACTCGACCCCGCGCTTATGCGACCGGGAAGGTTTGACAGACAGGTTATAGTAGGCAGACCCGATATCAAGGGCAGAGAGGAAATACTCAAGGTTCATGCCAAAGGAAAACCGCTTGCTCCCGACGTAAATCTCAGGACGATTGCTAAATCTACCGCAGGCTTTACAGGTGCCGATCTTGAAAACCTTCTTAACGAGGCGGCTCTTCTTGCGGCAAGAAGAGACCTAAAAGCTATAACAATGACTGAGGTTGAAGAAGCGACAATAAAGGTAGTTGTCGGCGCTGAGAAAAAGTCAAGAGTGATGTCAGACAAGGAGAAAAAGCTTACTGCTTACCATGAAGCGGGTCATGCTATTGCGACTTATTTCAGTCCGACACAGGATCCCGTGCACCAGATATCAATTATACCCAGAGGAATGGCAGGCGGCTTTACAATGTCACTTCCGTCCGAGGACAGAAGCTATCGCTCTAAAAACGAGATGCTTGAGGAGATAGTCGTTCTTCTCGGCGGACGTGTTGCAGAGGCTTTGATACTCGGAGACATATCTACAGGTGCTTCAAACGATATTGAAAGAGCGACGAATCTTGTGTTCTCTATGATAACGAAATATGGTATGAGTGAGGAACTCGGCCCGATAACATTCGGTTCTTCTGACGGCGAGGTATTCCTTGGCAAGGAATTTGGTCATAATAAGACATATTCTGAGGAAACTGCCGCCAAGATTGACGAAGAAATCAAGAAATATATCACGAACGGCTATAACAGAACCGAAGAAATTCTTAAGGAGCATACCCCTGAACTCCACAAGGTTGCCCAATTCCTGTTCGAGCATGAAAAGATGTCCGGAGAGCAATTTATCTGTGCAATGGAGGGTAAGGATATACCTGTTGAGGATATAGACGAGGATGAGGAAGAGGCTGTTGAGCCTTCAGATGATAAGAAAAATAAGAAATGATACAGTAACACCATTAAGGAGTGCATTGCCGCACTCCTTATGTTGTTAGATAAATATGTGAAGATAATAGAACATAGTATTTGGCGAGGGAGGATAAAATGTCTTTCAAAAAGATAGTGGTAAAGGGTGCGCGTGAGCACAATCTCAAAAATATAAATGTAGATATACCCCGTGATGAATTGGTAGTTTTGACGGGACTTTCGGGTTCCGGCAAATCATCGCTTGCATTTGATACGCTTTATGCAGAGGGTCAGAGAAGATATGTCGAGTCCCTTTCCTCCTATGCGAGAATGTTCCTCGGACAGATGGATAAACCGGATGTTGACAGCATAGACGGACTTTCTCCCGCAATTTCCATTGACCAGAAAACTACATCTAAAAATCCCCGCTCAACCGTTGGAACAGTTACGGAAATATATGATTATCTCCGGCTTATGTATGCAAGAATAGGAATACCTCATTGTCCGGTATGCGGCAGGGAGATAAAACAGCAGACAATTGACCAGATTGTCGATAAGGTCATAGAGCTTCAAGAGGGAGCAAAAATCCAGGTTATGGCACCGATAGTAAGAGCAAAAAAGGGTCAGCATCAGAAGGAACTTGAATCTGCTGCCAAAAGCGGCTTTGTACGTGTCAGAATAGATGGAATTATTTATGACCTTGCTGAAAAAATAAGTCTTGAAAAGAATAAAAAACATAATATAGACATAGTTGTGGACAGACTTGTGATAAAGGATGGAATACGCTCACGACTTACGGACTCAATTGAAACAGCTTCAAAGCTTGCCGGAGGACTTACTGTGGTTGCGGTAAACGGCGGGGAGGATATATTATTTTCTCAGAATTATGCCTGCCCCGAGCATGGAGTAAGCATAGATGAGCTTAGTCCCAGGATGTTTTCATTTAATAATCCGTACGGTGCCTGCAAAAAATGTACCGGTCTTGGGGTATTTATGAAAATAGATATTGACAGGATCATTCCCGATATGACAAAATCCGTTCGGCAGGGCGGAATAAAGGGAAGCGGTTGGGCAATGGAGGGCAGCACCATTGCAGCAATGTACTTTGAGGCACTTGCCGAAAAATATAATTTTTCTCTCGACGCACCGCTTAATACCCTCTCCGGGGAAATTATAGATATTCTCCTATACGGAACAAGGGGAGAAAAAATTACCGTAAAACGCAGAAGCGAATACGGAAGCGGAACATATCAGACTGAATTTGAGGGTATAATAAATAATCTTGAAAGACGTTTCAGAGAAACACAAAGCACATGGATAAAAGCTGAGATTGAAAGTTATATGTCTGCCGTACCGTGCAGTGCCTGCAATGGTAAAAGACTTTCTCCGGAAAGTCTTGCCGTTACCGTTGGTGGTCTTAACATAATCGAATTTTGTGATATGTCTGTGGAAAATGCACTTGATTTTGTAAAAAAAGCATCGCTTACCGAAAGAGAAAAGCTTATTGCAAAGGCAATAACGAAAGAAATAGACAGTCGTCTCAATTTCCTTAACAGCGTCGGTCTTTCCTATCTTACTCTCTCCCGTTCGGCGAGTACTCTATCGGGAGGAGAAAGTCAGAGAATCAGGCTTGCAACACAAATAGGATCATCACTTTCGGGTGTGCTTTATATACTTGACGAACCGAGCATAGGTCTGCATCAGCGTGATAATGATAAGCTTATAGCTACTCTTAAAAATCTTCGTGATTTGGGCAATACGGTAATAGTAGTCGAGCATGACGAGGATACAATGTATGCCGCCGACCATATCATTGATATAGGCCCCGGAGCGGGTATTCACGGCGGAGAGCTTGTATGCGCCGGAACGGTTGAGGATATAAAAAAATGCGAAAATTCAGTTACCGGTCAGTATCTGAGCGGTAGGAAATTTATTCCTGTTCCCAAGGAAAGAAGAGAGGGAAACGGACATAAGCTTAAAGTGATAGGAGCATATCAGAATAACCTTAGGAAAATTGATGTGGAATTCCCATTGGGCAAGTTTATTTGCGTAACAGGCGTTTCGGGTTCGGGAAAATCCTCACTTGTAAATGAAATATTATATAAACAGCTTGCTGCAGAGCTTAATAAAGCAAGGCCCGTTCCGGTATGCTGCAAAAAAATAACAGGTGCAGAAAATCTTGACAAGGTTATAGATATAAACCAATCTCCGATAGGCAGAACACCGCGTTCCAATCCCGCTACTTATACGGGCGTATTTACCGATATAAGAGAGCTCTTTGCTCAGACTAACGAGGCGAAAATGAGAGGCTTTACGTCAAGCAGATTTTCCTTTAATGTCAAGGGCGGAAGATGCGAAGCTTGTCAGGGTGACGGTATAATTAAGATAGAAATGCATTTTCTTCCTGATGTGTATGTACCCTGCGAGGTCTGCGGAGGAAAGCGATACAGCAGAGAAACGCTTGAGGTTAAATATAAGGGAAAATCAATATATGATGTCCTTGAAATGACAGTCGAGGAGGGTTGTATATTCTTTGAGAATATACCGCGCATATATAATAAGCTTAAAACGCTTAAGGATGTGGGACTGGGTTATATAAAGATAGGTCAGCCTTCAACCACTCTTTCGGGCGGTGAGGCGCAAAGGATAAAGCTTGCCTCGGAGCTTTCAAAACGCTCCACGGGAAAGACAATATATATACTTGACGAGCCTACAACAGGACTTCATATAGCAGATGTTCATAAGCTTATAGATGTTTTGCAAAAGTTTGTTGACGGAGGAAATACCGTCGTTGTTATTGAGCATAATCTGGATTTGATTAAAACTGCCGACTATATAATAGACCTCGGACCTGAAGGCGGGGATGGAGGAGGAACTGTTGTAGCCTGCGGAACTCCGGAGGAATTGGCAAATTGTCCGGATTCGTACACCGGAATTTATCTGAAAAGGTATCTGCGGTGATCGGTGAAGCAGTCAGTTGTCTGCAAACAGCAGACTTTATAATGGGGTGACAGGTTGTTCGGATATTTACAGATAAATAAGAATGAGCTAAAAATAAAGGATTATAATATTTATAAGAGTGTTTACTGCGGTCTGTGCCGTCAGATGGGAAGAGATTACGGTATTGTGGCAAGGCTTACATTAAGCTATGATTGCACTGTACTTGTTTTACTTTATTTATCGCTTAATTCGGAAAAATGCACCGTGGCCCGGAAGAGATGTGTGGTTAATCCGCTGAAGAAATGCGAATTTTGTAAAAGTGAGGGCGAAGCTTTTCGGTTTGCCGGGGCTGTATCAGTGATAATGAGCTGTCATAAGCTTACTGATACTATGAATGATGAGGGATTTTTCAGAAGATGTTGTGCCGTAATTCTTAGATGTATTCTGAAAAGAAGCTATAAAAGAGCTGTACTTTCATATCCTGAGATTGACGAGTTCACAGGACAGATGATAAAAAAACAGCAGGTTGTAGAACAGAATCAGGATAATGCGGATGCGGCAGCCGAACCCACAGCCGAGCTGATATCAAAGCTTTGCTCTATGCTTTATCCCAAAGGGTATAATACTCATATAGCCGAGGTTTTCGGTTATTATACCGGAAGATGGATTTATCTTATGGATGCCGCCGATGATTTGGAGAAGGATATAAAAAAAGGCTCTTTCAATCCGTTTAGAAATAAATATAACGGGGATATCATTGAGACAATGAATTACTGCAATGAGGTCCTGAATATGACGGCGGCTCAGATTGCCATGGCTTATGATTTGCTGAATATAGGTTCATATAAGAGTATTCTCGATAATATAATTTATGACGGAATACCTCAGCAGCAGAAATGCCGACTTTTTGCTAAATTCAATGCAGATAAACAGAAAAAACGGAAAAGGAATAAAAGCAAGAAAGGTCAGATCCGATAATATGGATATTGTATATAAGGAGTGAACAGAAAAAATGAAAGATCCTTACAAAATACTTAATATTTCGAGGGATGCCGATGAAGAAGAAATAAAGAGAGCATACAGAAATCTTGTAAAAAAATATCATCCTGACAGATACCAGAACAGCCCTCTTGCGGAGGAAGCGTCCGAAAAAATGAAGGAGATCAATCAAGCTTACGACCTCATAATGAAGGAAAGGCACGGAAAAATCCCTGCGGTTACATATGATTCTGAGGATAATGCTCAAAATGAGAAAAATTATTATTATGAAAATGCTTCATACGATTATACCGGAAATGTTATGTACAGACAGGTACGGATGTTAATAAAAAACTCTCAGTTTTCGGATGCTGAAAGAATATTGAGTCAGGTACCGCCTACAGCTCGTACTGCCGAATGGTACTATCTTATGGGAGTTATCTCGTATAATAATGGCTGGCTTGAGGAATCAAACAATTACGTTGAAACCGCCTGTAGGATGGACAGGGAGAATGCTGAATATCGTGCATTTTATGAAAGGCTTTCCAAACAGAGAAGAGGGGAATACGGCGGATACAGCCCGAATGTGGGCTGCAGCTGCTGTGATATTATAGGGTGTATGATTTGCAGCGATTGCTGCTGTAACTCTTGCTTCAGGTGATGAAGAAAATGCGTACCGTGCAAAAAATCACTTTTGGTGGAATTGTAACCGCGATTATCACGGTTCTGATGATAGCGGAGGGATTCATTACAGTGGGACAGTATGCTGTTCCTGCATTGGCGGGAATTATGATTCTTGCCATGTCATATTCGACAGGTATCAGTTGGGCGATGTATACATATATATGTGTTTCCGCCTTATCGCTTATATTATGCTCTGATAAGGAGGCGTCTTTATATTTTTTGCTGTTTTTAGGATATTATCCTATTCTGAAATCCGGAATAGAAAGGGTGAAAATAAAGTTCTTTGCTTTTATACTGAAGATGCTTTTATTTAATGCGTCAGCTACTTTGGTATATTTGATTTGTTTATATGTATTTTTATTACCCGTTGATAATTTTGAGTTATTCGGTGTTAATCTTCCTTTGTTGTTTCTTTTACTTCTGAATATAGCCTTCATATTGTATGATACAGTTATAGGAATGTTTGAATTGAAATATAAAAAGCCTATACAGAAGCTTATTAACAGTGTTTTCAGAATATAATTTCAGGAAAATATTTGTATTTTTTTATATTTAATTTTAATTTATTAATAACCCCCAATTTTGAATAAATTTTTTATATATAATTATTATTGCAAAAGAGTTAAAAACAGGTTATAATTATTACAAATACTAGAATCAGCTTTCTGTCTGCTCGTATGACAGTAAGATGACAATATTGTAACAAAATGAAAGGTTGTGTAATATTTGAAAGGAAATAAACAACACTTAAAAATTTCTTTTATTGACAGAGTCAGAAATACACCGAAAAGGCTCAGAAGAATTTTTGCTCTCGTTTGCGCTGTGGTGTTGCTCGGTACATCGATACCTATTGTATCTCTTTCTGCTCAGGGTGCACAGGAGCCTGTTTATGCTAAAACTACCGATAGCTTAAACCTGAGAAAGGGTGCCGGAACCAAATACGGAGTAATAGACGTAATTGATAAAAATGTTATCGTTACAGTAGTTGGAAGGACGAGTTCCAGTTGGCTTAAGGTTAAGCTTTCCGACGGTACAACAGGTTATTGCTCCGGAGATTATCTCGATATAATTACCGATGCGAGAGTTACTGAAAGTCTTAATTTGAGAAAGGGAGCAGGTACAGGCTATCAAGTTATAAAAACACTTCTGCCCGGTGTGAAGTTGGATATAATTAAGTTTTGCAATGAGTCATGGGCTCAGGTAGAACTTACAACAGGTACGAAGGGATATGTATGTACCGATTATATAAAGTATATTTCGGGAACTTCGACACAGAAAAATACATCTACCGGTTCTTCCTCTGTTAATCCGCCGCTGACATCAATAAAGCTGCTTGTTAACTCCAAAACCATGAATGTGGGAAGTAAACATACGATAAAGCCCGTCATAACTCCCGCCAACGGAAGCGTTGTCTATTCCACATCAAATAAATCAGTTGCAACTGTTACGTCTACAGGTACTGTCCAAGGTGTTGGAGCAGGAACGGCTAATATTACTGTTTCGGATGCGAACGGAAGCAAAAAGGCTGTATTGCCGGTAAAAATTAACGACAAGATGACCATATCGAAAACTTCAGTTTCACTGAATGTGGGAGGTACAGTCAAGCTTACTGCTTCAACAACATCCGGAGGAACATTTAAATGGTCAAGCTCAAATAACAATGTTGCAACGGTAAATTTGTCAGGAGTTGTTACAGCCGTAGGAAAGGGTTCTGCAACCGTTACTGCGACTGACAGCAAAAACGGAAGGGTCTTGAAGTGCGTTGTAAAAATCGGAAATGTAGTATTGACTTCGTTGGAATTGCCTGTAAAGTCAAAGACAATGAATGTAGGAAGTATACATACAATAAAGCCTATAATTGCACCTACTAACGGAAGTGTTGTCTATTCTACATCAGATAAATCGGTTGCAACTGTTACGTCCACAGGTACTGTCCAAGGCGTTGGAGCAGGAACGGCTGAGATTACCGTTTCAGACCCGAATGGAAGCAAAGAGGCTGTATTACCGGTAAAAATAAATGACAAGGTGACGATTTCAAAGACTTCGGCAACTGTCGATGAAGGAAAGAGTTTGACTTTGACAGCCACAACCACTTCCGGCGGAAGCTTTACGTGGTCGAGTTCTGATAAGAATATAGCAACGGTGGATTCAAAAGGTGTTGTAAAGGGTATATCAGAGGGTACTGCAACAATAACCGCAAAGGACAATAAATCGGGTAGAACTGTAAAATGTACCGTAAAGGTTAATAAGTCGGTCAAGGAATCTCTTAAGATTAGTATTTCAAAATCCTCAGCAAGCATAAATGAAGGAGCGAATGTTACTCTTAAGGCTACTTTGTCTGATAATTCCAGTGTA